>JADMIH010000016.1 GCA_015478675.1 Chloroflexota bacterium
CTGGTCTGAAGTATGGGTCACTCTCCATGTCACATGGCTCTTGAGGTATCTGGCCACAGGGGTACCCTCCCATGTATCCTCTTTGTGTGAGACGGTTTATGTAAGCATAGAAGGGATTAGAAGGGGGCACATCTGTGTATATCTGAGTGCCAGGGTCATCAGTGTAGCCAACAGAGTTACTCACTATCTTAGCAATCTGTCCTCTGGTCACCTGGTTATTAGGTCTGAAGGTGCCATCATCATAGCCTGAGACGATGCCCTTGCAGGCAAGGCATTCTATGCTGGCGTAGAAGGTATTTGAGGGTGGCACGTCTGAGAAGGAGATGGTGCATGCTGTGACTGTAGGCTGAGTTGTAGCGGTCTGGGTAGCTGCACCTGGTGTAGAGGTAGCTTGAGATGTGGCTGATGGCTGAGTAGTAGAAGTGGCTTGCGTCGTATCGGTAGCTATCGCTGTAGCTGTTGCTATCGAGGTGCTTGTCGCTACAGAAGTGGTAGTGCCAGTCGCGGTGCTGCTAGCGATAACGGTGGATGTGGTGGTTGCTTGCGCGGTGCTCGTGAAAATAGCTGTAGCAGTAGTTGTAGATGTGGGGGGCGCGGCTGTGTTGGATGGAGTGGAGGTTGAGGTGTTACCAGGCGTAGGAGTGCCGCAGGCGGTGGTGCCTGTGGTGCGATAAATGTGGTCGGATAGCAACTGGCTCTGAGACTGTGAGCCGCCTGTGCTCCATATCTTGCCTGGGCTGGAAAACCCTGCCTGGTTCGATTGGCGCGGCGATGGCAGAGCAGGATCAGAGATGGTCCACGCACCACCAGGCCAGGTGGAAGTATCCAGCTCGTCTACTTCTGCCGAGGGGTCGAAAGAAGTTCCGCCGGGAGCATCGCCGCCGATAGCGAAGAGCTTGTTGCTTGCCGAGTCGAAAGCCAGCCCGAAGTCGGCTCGCTGCATAGTCCAGGCGGGTCCGCTACTCCAGTCGCCTGTGCTCATGTCAATCCTAATGCTTGTCGTGCTGTTGGCTGCCGGAGCCACTGCTTTGGCGGCTTTGTTCGCCGAGGTATAAGAGGTGTTGCTAACTGTACGTGAAGGTCCGATTCCATAACTGCCTATCAGGTAGAGGTACTGGCCCACCTGGGTGAAGCCGCCTAGCAGATATGGCGCCGGGGCGTTTGGCCCGCTGGTCCAACTGTTGGTGGCAATATCATAGATGCTGGTAGCCTGGCTCGGCACGCCCGGCCCGCCTCCTATGAAGTAGACCTTGCCGCTATATGCCCCTGCTGCTCCTCCTGCATGATTGCCATCTTCATCCGCGCCTTTGATCCAAGTGTTAGAGGCTATATCATAGATGTAGAAGGCGCTGCTGAAGCTGCCCTGTACAACATATATCCTGCCGTCGTAGTAAGCTGCAACGACGCCTTCTGAGCCTTCAGGTATATCAGCAAGGGCTGTCCATGTGCCGGTCACTGTGCTGTATTTATTCACGGCAGTGGTCGCCCCGCCGCTGGTGTACCCCGAAATTACATAGAAGTCGGTGCCTACCTGCGCGAATCCATAGCGCACTATGGGCAGAGGATATGGGCTGCCGGTGGCCCAGGGTCCTGGTGCACCTACCGGCTGGCAAGTAGGGGTGGCTGCGGGCGTTGGTGTGGCTGTGGTGCAGGGGGTAGTGTTGCTGATGAGTACTGATATGTCGTTGGTGTTTTCGTTCGCCGTGAAGATATCAAGGCTCCCATCGCCGTTGAAATCGCCCCCCAGCACTGAGACCGGGCGGCTGTCCACGCCCGTGGAAAAGGTCAGCGCGGGTTGAAAAGTGCCATTGCCGTTGCCAACCAGGATAGACACTGTATTGCTGTTATAGTTGGCCGACACGAGATCGGGTATGGAGTCGCCGTTGAAGTCGCCCACTGACAGGAAAAGCGGGCTGGAGCCGCCCGACGGATAGGTGACTTCCGGCTGGAATGTGCCGTCGCCGTTGCCGAGCAAGATTGATATATCGTTGGTGGAGTAGTGCGGCGCGGCCAGGTCGAGCTTGCCGTCACCGTTGAAGTCGGCGACTGTGATGTAATCAGGGCCTGCTTGCACAGGATATGAGACTGCTCCCTGGAAGGTGCCATTGCCGTTGCCGAGCAAGACTGTTACGCTACTGCCGGCGTAGTTGGGCACTACCACGTCAAGGTGTCCGTCCATGTTGAAGTCACCCACCGACACCACTTGAGGGCGCGTCCCCGCCGGATATGATACCGGGCCTTGAAATGTACCGTCCCCATTGCCCAACATAACGTTGATCGTGCCAAAATTGACGTTGGAAGAGACCAGATCGAGACGGGCGTCTTCGTTGAAGTCGCCCACTGTGAGGCCATAGGGCCCTATGTTGGCCGAATAGCTGGTGGCGGGCTGGAATGTGCCGTCGCCGTTGCCTAGTAGAATTGACACGTTGCTGGAGTTGTAGTTCGCCACCGCAAGGTCAGGTATAGTGTCGCCATTGAAGTCCCCTACTACCGGCGTTACGGGGTTTGACCCTACGTTGTAGTTCACGGTGGGCTGGAATGTGCCGTCGCCATTGCCGATGAAGACCGATAGAGTTCCACCTGTGTAGTTTGCCACTACGAGGTCAAGATAGCTATCGTTGTTGAAATAGCCCAAAGTTGCGCTTCTGGGCACTGCGCCTGCCGGATAGCTTACAGGTGGCGCAAAAGCGATTGAGCCGCATGGGGTGCCGGTGGGTAAGGCTGTAGCTGTGGGGGTAGATGTACCTCCCACAGGCACAGCTAATTGCCCGGCGTACTGGGGGATGCCTGTATTATGTGGCTGCTGCTCTTTGTCTTGTGCCTGTGGTTTCGCGGGCAGAGCGGCGAACGCCACGCTCACTGTGAGGAGGCCGCTGAACAACGCTGCCACTAAAAGAATCAAAAGCCGCCACCTTGCTGGTTGATCGTTCCATCTCAGCATTTATCTTTCTCCTTCCTTAACTGTATGGCCTCTATATCATGCCCTGTCTATCGTACGCCCAGAGCGGAGGGTAGGTCAAGGGGCGAATTGTAACTGTTCAGAGTTGGGGTATAGCAATCTTGAAGGAGTAGCTGTGGAGGCGTACCCTTACGCACCCTCACCCCATGCCCCTCTCCCATGAAGGGAGAGGGGGCTAGCCGCCTCCACCTCAACTCTGAACAGTTACGGCGAGTTGCGAATTCGCCTGCTAATCCTCGTTATGGTATAATAAGCTCCTACCAGGGGTGACTATTGCGGCATTGTCCCCTCTAGACTGCGAATAGCTACATGCTCCATACCGCGTCTGCGATTTGTCGGCGGACGGGCTGGCTGGTTTTATCCCTTCTGCTTTCCCTTCCTTTTATGCGTCCTCTTTTTGCGCAGGAGCGAAGAGCGCGAAGCTACCACACGCACTACTTCACCATCTACTACCCGGCAGGCGAACAACAAAGCGCACAGGGGTACGCAGGCTTTGCCGACGACTCGGACGCAGCCGTTAGCGGTCTCCTCGAGCCTGAGCCTGCGCCCAATCTCACTCTGCGTATCTATGCTACAGAAGCTGCTTATAGCGCGGTAAAGCGGATGGCTGCGCACGCCCTTCCCAATGAGGGCGAAGTGGGAGTGGCAGTTGAGCGGCTTCTACAGCAGCGCACTAACCTTCCAAAGGAGAATGCCCAATGGCTCTAGCAACACGACCCGAGCCTTTGCCCATCGAGAGACAAATGGCCGCTGCCTTGTGGGCGTACAATGCACGGATGAGGCGTAGCCGGCTGGTGCGTGCCGCATCTCTCGCCGCCCTCGCCATCGGCATCATCTGGGCGGTTTTCGCCACTCTCTTTTACCTGGGCGCGGCTCCGCAAGCTACCGCCGGAGTGGGCGTTGTAGTTACTGTGATCCTTACTACGGGCGCGCTCCTGGCATGGCTCTTCTACAAACCCTCTATGTACGAAACGGCCAGGATGCTCGACAGCAGGTTGGACGACAGGCAGCGCATGCTAACCGCCGTAGAGCTATTGGAGCAGACATGTTATGATCAGGCACACCGGCTTGCTCCTCTTTCGGAGGCGCAACTCGCCAGTAGCACCCAAATGCTGGCGGCTTCCGACCCAAAGGCGCTCTATCCTGTGCGCACACCCTGGACTGTGCTGGGATTGAGCACGGGCTTGCTTTTGCTCGCGTTGAGTCTTTTTATGTTGAGGGGGGTCCAAAACGGCTTTACACCTTTGCAGGCAGGCGATTTACCTCCTGTGCAGAACGGGGCTTCGGCGCTGCTGGTGTCGCCCACCGCGCAGTTGAGCTTGCCCGGCGCCGCTCAGCAGACGGCGCAGCCTGGTGCGTTGAGCACACCGCAGAGCGGCGGTGATGGCGGCACAAGCAGCGCAGGGGAAACGCAGCCCACGCCTTCTGACCCCGCCCAGCAAGCGGCGGCATCACAGCAGGCGCAGCAGGACCTGAACCGCCTGGCCCAGGCCCTCAATGGGCAGAGCGCATCGCAGCAGACCTCGGATAGTCTGCGCCAGGGTGATTACAACAAGGCGGCGAGCCAGCTATCCCAGCTTGGACAGCAAAATGACCAGCTATCTGACGCTGCCAAGCAGGGGTTGAGCGATGCTCTCAATCAGGCAGCGCAAGCTTCCTCCACTACCCCCGACTTGCAGCAGAGTGAGCAGGCCGCCGCGGACGCGTTGGCGAATGGCGATTATCGCTCTATAGCGGGTGCTATGAAAGAGCTGGGGCAGGCGGTACAGAGCGCTGGCCGCGATGTGGTGCCGCAGCAGCAACTGGCGAAAAACTATCCACTACCCACACCGCCACCAGACCAGGGCCAGCAGCAGAACGGTAGCAGCAGCAGTAGTAGTAGTCAGCAGAACAGCCAGGGACAAAGCGGCTCGCAACAGGGAAGCGGCAATCAACAAGGCCAACAAGGTCAAAGTGGGCAGCAGGGTGGCGCCGGCCAGCAGGGACAGGGCGGCCAGAGTGGGCAAAGCGGGCAGAACGGCTCGCAAGGGCAAAATGGCGGCCAAAGCTCACCCAGCCAGGACAACGAAGGACAAAGCAAGGGCGGCTCTGCGGGCGATGGCACTCGAGTGAATGGCCCGAAGGACGATACTGCTCTGAACGTCCAGGGAAACCCATTCGAGTTAGAAGGCAAACCCGACCCCAACGCCAACAAAGCGGGCCAGAAAAACGACCAGCCTGCCCTGTCGCTTGGTGGCAGCTCCGCCGCGGGTGGGGCAACATCCGCCGGGCAAGGAAGCGCAGTGACAGCGCCCGGCGAGAGTAACAACCCGCCTGTAGATCGCCGTCCCATTGTTCAACGTTACTTCAGCCCCGGCAAGTAGGTATCAGGTATGCCGTTAGTCAGTTGTTAGCGCTGGCTGATTAACCTACGCCGACCACCGACTGCTACCAACAGAAACGAGGCATCTTTGAACGAAAGACGCGAGGCATGGACGCCTGAAGCCGAAATGCGAATAGCCGAGGACGTGCAGCGTCTGGTCGGCACCCTTGAGGAAGAACTGGCGGGGGTGATCGTAGGGCAGCGCGCGGTGGTGCGCGGGGTCCTCACCGCTCTGCTCGCAGGCGGGCATGTGCTTCTTGAAGGCGTGCCCGGCCTGGGAAAGACGCTCTTAGTGCGCACGCTCGCTGAGTGCATAGACCTCCAGTACAGCCGGATACAGTTCACCCCCGATTTGATGCCTGCCGACATTGTGGGCACTGACGTGATCACTGAAGGGGACGATGGCAGGCGCTTTGTCTTTCAGCCGGGGCCGATTTTTGCTCACCTCGTGCTAGCTGACGAGATTAACCGCGCCACACCGCGCACGCAGTCCGCTATGCTTGAGGCTATGCAAGAGCGTGCGGTGACGGTCGGACGGGCGAGCCACCCCCTCCCTGCGCCCTTCTTTGTTCTTGCCACCCAAAATCCTATAGACCTCCAGGGCACCTATCCACTGCCGGAGGCTCAGCTTGACCGCTTCTTCTTCAAGTTGATAGTGGAATACCCGCAGGTTGATGAGTTGAAGGAGATCGGGCGGCGCACCACCGGCAACCGTAGCGCCCGGCCGCGGCTCGTGATGAGCGCGGACACTCTTCAGCGGCTGCAAGCCCTGGTGCGAGAGGTGCCTATCGCCGAGCCTGTGCTTGACTATGCGGCACGCCTGGTCATGGCTACACACCCCGAAGGCGCAGAGGCAGCTCGGCGCTTCGTCCGCTACGGCGCTAGCCCACGCGCTATCCAGACGCTGATCCTGGCAGGCAAGATAAACGCGTTGCTCTCTACACGTTATAACGTCTCCTTCGAGGACCTGCGTCGTGTTATGCTTCCTGCCATGCGCCACCGTTTGGTGTTGAATGTTGAGGCGCAACTGCAAAATGTGGACGCTGACGCGATCTTGAGCCAGATTCTGGAAGAGGTTACACCGTGAGGGGCGTGCAGGCAGTACGCTCCCGTCTTGGCGGGTGGCGCAGAGTGAGAGCTGAGCGGCTCTGGGCCAGCGCGACAGGCGAGCAGGCGCTGATGGATGGCGAGTTCGTCCGCAAGCTGGAGCGTTTATCGCTGGGTCTTGGGCAGGAGCTGATCTCAGGGCTTATCGGCGAGCACAGAGCAGTGCGTAGAACCTCCGGTATTGAGTTCGCCGATTACCGCCAGTATAGCGCAGGCGACGACCTGCGCCGTGTAGATTGGAATGCCTATGCGCGGCTTGGCACCCTCCACGTCAGACAATCGCAAGCCGAGCACGACACCACCCTCTACCTGCTTGTGGACGCCAGCCCTTCGATGGCATCAGGCGAGCCTTCCAACTTCTTCGCAGCGCGCAGGCTGGCCGCCGCCCTCGGCTATGTAGCCCTGGCACACCTTGACAACGTGGTGGTGAGCGCACCGGGAGCGTCTGGGCAAGATGAGAGCGCGAACGATGCCGGCCGGCAGGCGCTATCTTCCCAGCAACTTGTCAGAGGCAGGGCGGAGGCTGGTAAGCTCTTTCGCTACTTGCAGGAGCTGCGTACAGGCTCTGCCGCGCAATTCGACCAGATACTTGGCGGTTGGAGCACAGGGCGCGGGCAAGGGCGCATTGCCGTGCTGATTTCTGACTTGCTCCTCGACGGCTACAAAGGAGGTGTGCGCCAGCTTACAGCCGCGGGATTCCAGGTGACTTTGCTCCACGTCCTCAGCCCCGAAGAGCTAGCGCCACCGGAAGTCGGCGACCTTGAGCTAATAGATAGCGAAACGGGCCGCGTTATGGAAATACATCTGGGCAAAGAGGCAGTGGCCGAGTACTCATCGCGGTTGCGCCGGTGGCTGGTTGAAACCGAGGAGTGGTGCCGCTCGCAGGGCGCGGGCTACATACTGGTGCAAAGTGATTGGGATGTTGAGCGCGTCGTCCTTGACCTGCTCCGGCGAAGGCGCGTAGCGGTATGAACTGGCTGAACCTCGGAGCATTGCCCTGGCTTTTGCTTATCCCTGCTCTTATCACCCTCTACATCTTCCGGCCAAAACCACAGCGTCGCGTTGTGCCGAGCCTTCGCCTCTGGGAGGCGCTGCCACAGGTCGCCCGCTCCACCGCTCATATTCGCCGCCCACCTATGTCGCTGCTTATGCTTCTTCAGGCATTGCTGCTGGCTGTGGGCGTGGCCGCCTTGCTTCGCCCAGCCTTTGCCTCGCCTGCCCCTCGGCACTTATTAATATTGCTCGATGCATCGGGCAGTATGCAGACCAGAAACGCCGGCACGACCAGGTTTGTGCAGGCGAAGGACCAGGCGCGGCAGGTGGCCTCCGGCATGCAAGCGCAGGACCGCGCTACTCTGCTGCGCGTAGGTGCGGCTGTCACCACAGCTTGCTCGGTATGCACGCGCTCTGATCTGGAACGCTCCTTGAACGCTATGCTACCTGGCGCGGGCAGGGCGGCTATGTCTTCAGCCCTCGATATAGCGGCAGGGCTGGCACGCAGGCCCGAAGGCTACGCAGGTGGTATAGAGACAGTGCTCATCTCAGATGGAGCTTTCGATCCTCTCTCCGCAAGGGGTTTGCCTTCATCTATCCGCTTTATATCCGTAGGTTCAAAGCAGGATAACAGAGCTATTACGGTGCTGAATGCGCAGCAGCCGCCCGACGGCAGCCCCGGCTACGTAGCCTATGCGCATGTGGAGAATTTCGGCGGCTCGGAGGCTGCTGTGCAGCTGTCGGCCTTCGCTGACACAGTGCCCTTGCCTCAGCGCAACGTGACCCTGCCCGCGGGCGGCCATGCAGACTTCACATGGCAGCTACCCGCAGGCACAGCCGACTTTAGTATCAACCTGGGCCAGAATGATGCTCTTGCTGTTGATGATAGCGCGACGATATTCCTACCTGCGGCGGGGCAGCACAAGGTGCTTGTAAAGTCTACTCAACCTGAGCTTTACAGCCGCGTCCTTGCGGCTATACCTGGCTTCAGGGCGGTCACAGAGCAGAAGGTTACAGACGATATTGCCTTCACCATTGTAGAAGGTAACGTTCCCGACCCACTCCCCACTGGAAGTTTGCTGCTGGTGAACCCTCAAGGCAGCTTCTTGCCATTGCGCGGCAGCATGACAGACGCCGTTCCCCTGGGTACAAACTCTACGCACCCATTCCTCGCGGGTTTGGACCTCGGCGCTCTACTGGTGCAGCGTGCGAGTGTGCTGGATGCCAACTCCTGGTTGCAGCCTGTGGTGGAGGCGGCGCAAGGTCCACTCTTGCTTGCGGGCGAGCGTAACGGCCAGCGTATCGCGGTCCTTACATTCGATCCACGCAACTCGAATCTGCCCAAGCTCGCTGCATTTCCGCTTCTCATCTCGAATCTGGCTGATTGGCTCTACCCACTCGCGGGCACCGAGGCGCTAAAGCCCGGCCAGCCTATCTACTTGCAGCCTGGCGCGTCCGTAAAGACCCCTGCTGGAACTGTAGTGCAAGCGAGTGACACAGGCGCTTACGCTGAGACAGACCAGGCAGGCATATACCAGGTGCAGGAAGTGGGCGTGCCTTCAAGCGCTCCATTGTCGTTCGCCGTAAACATGACCGATGCCCTGGAATCGAACCTCTCCCCGCAACCCCACCCTGAGTTGGAGCGCACAACCCCAACCTCTCCGCAGGCCACTATCTACCAGGAATACTCTCTGCCGCTGGCAACCTTTGCCCTGTTGTTGCTGGGGGCCGAGTGGCTCTTCTACTGCTGGAAACGAGGCAAAATGTGAGCGATATCGTACTCTTGCGCCCCGAAGCCCTTTGGGCACTCCTTCTGCTGCCTTTCTTTTTTCTCCTGTCGCGACGGTTAACCGGGCTGGCACCGTGGCGGCGGCGTACCGCTCTGGTGTTGCAGAGCTTGAGCGTGGCGCTGCTGCTGCTGGCGATCTCTCAGCCTGCTTTCGTCAAGCCTGACGACAAAGTGAATCTGGTGGTAGTGCTCGACTCCTCAAAAAGCTTGAGCGCCGCCAGCCGCCAGCAGGCAGTAGAGTACGCAAAGGGTGTGCTGGCGAAATCGACCGGGAATGAGCAGATAGAGTTCGTCAGTGTGGGAGCGAACGCCACCCTCCTCTCTGCCCAGGAAGTAGCCACAGGCTCCTGGGCCGTCCCGAAAGAGACACCTCAGGGTGCGAACTCTGCCGACAGCACTGATCTCTCTGCCGGTTTGCGCCTGGCGGGCACCCTGCTTGGCGATAATGGCCGCAGACGGGTGGTGCTGGTGAGCGACGGTTGGGAGACCACAGGGCAAGCCGTGCAGGAGGGCGACAGGCTCAAGGCGCGTGGCATTGATGTGCAGGCGGTTGGACTTGGCGCGCTTGGCAACCCTGAAGTGGTGGCGGAGGCGCTAAAGGTCGCTCCTTACGTGCGCATAGGCGATAACGTTGAGAGCAATCTGAGCGTCTTCAGCACGCAAGCCACCAGCGCTACTCTTCAACTGAGCGTAGACGACACGCCTCTAGAAAAGCGCACTGTGGCCCTCAAGCAAGGCGAGAATACCATCCCTTTTGAGCAAAAGGCAGCTACAGAAGGGTATCACCATTTGGACGTGACAATCACCGATGCGGCTGATACCTCTAAAGAGAACAACAGCGCCAGCGCGGCTCTGGTTGTAAAATCACAGCCTCGTGTGCTGGTATTAGAAGATCGAGCAGGCGAGGCGGCGCAGCTTGCCTCCGCCTTGTCGGCCAGTCAAATGGCTGTGGATGTGCAAAGCCCGGCATCGGTGCCTGCTCAATTGAGCGGCCTGGACGACTATGACAGCGTGGTGCTCGACAATGTAGCAGCCACAAGCTTCACCCTTGACCAGCAGCGCACCTTGCAAGAGTACGTTCGCCGCAATGGTCGTGGCCTGGTGGTGACGGGAGGCAAGACCAGCTTTGCGCGTGGCGCTTACGCCGATAGCATCTTCGAGGAGATGCTTCCCGTCTCTTCGATGCCGCCTCCACGTCCCCCTCAAGGTTCTACAGCGGTGATATTGGTTGTAGATCGCTCATCTAGCATGGACGAAGGGGATAACCCCGCTGACGAGCCGCCCAAGTTCGCTATGGCTAAGGAGGCAGCGCGCCTGGCGGTTGATTCGCTGCGACCCGGAGACACCCTGGGCGTGCTCACCTTTGACACTAATTACCTGTGGGCGGTGCCTGTGCAGGTCATCAACAGCGACAGTGATAAGGCGCGGGCCAAGGGGCTGATTCAGGATATTTCATTGGGCGGCGGCACCAACATTTTCAGTGCGGTTGAAGAAGCGGTACGTGCGATGCGCGGCGTAAGCGCGCCCACCAAGCATGTAGTCCTCCTCACAGATGGGCAAGACCACTCCGAGGAGGATTTTGCACCTATGCTCAGCCAGATGCGGCAGGACCAGATTGGCCTTTCGACCATAGGCATTGGCAGGGATGCAGACAAGGCTCTGCTTACCAACCTGGCGAAGCAAGGCCAGGGGCGCTATTATTTTACGGAGCTGCCGCAGAACCTCCCGCAGATAATCTTCAGGGAGCTTAACGTGGCGCTAAAAGAGGCAATCGCCGAGGGAAGTGTGCAGCCGCATATACAGGCTCCCAGCCCTGTGCTGCGCGGCTTCGCCCCGCAGGATGTTCCACAGCTTGGCGGCTACGATCTCACCACCCCTAAAGATGATTCGGTGATCGCACTTACCTCTGACAGTGGTGATCCTTTGCTCGCTCATTGGAACTATGGCCTGGGGCGCGTCCTGGCCTTCACCTCGGATACAACTCAAAGTTGGGCGAGCCGTTGGCTCTCATGGGATAGCTTCTCTCGCTTTTGGAGTCAGGCGGTGCGCTGGACGATGGCAACTCCTGTCAACCCTCAGCTTCAACCATCCATCACGACTGAGAGCAACACCGCCACCATTACTGTGCAAAGCCTTGACGCCGCGAACAACTTCGCGGGACTCGTCAACGTAACAGCAGCGGTGCGCGCTCCCTCAGGCGCTATTACCACCACCGCCCTCACCCAGTCGGGGCCTGGCACCTACACAGCTGACCTGCCTCTGAACGAGCCGGGCGCATACGAGATGCGCCTGACCCGTGAGGGCGACAATGCGACTACCGAAACTGCGGGCTTCAGCGTGCCAATCAATCCTGAATTGCTGCACCCAGGCACTAACGACCTGCTCCTGAAAGCTCTGAATAATGGCAAGGATTATCTCACAACTTCTGTGCAAGCTCTCGACAGTAGCAACTTGCAAGGCACTACCCCGCAGCGTGAGGCGTTGTGGAGCTACTTGATCGCGCCTGCCCTGCTATCCTTACTTGCCAGTGTAGCAGTTCGCCGTGTCGACTTTCGCCTGGCGCGCCGCAAGCGTTAGCGCCAACTCTCAGCACCTACCAGTTACGCACCTGTTGACAGACTGCTCTCTATCTGCCATACTGTTTACACCACCGGCAAAGATCGCCGGTTCCGAGCGAAGGTTGCTCCTCTGTTGAGGGCGGCCTTTTTGTTTGGGTCCATCGCTTGCTGATGCAACTGGAGAGGTGAGCAGAGTAGAGATAAGGGGGATATTTATGACAGCTTTGATAAAGACGCCAGAGGTACTAGAGGGCCTGAAAAAAGATGAAGGCACGGGTCATTACAGAGTTCTCTCCGGCTATGGGCACCAGGCCAACCGCTATAGGATTCATGAGACGTGGCTTGACCAGGAGGATGGCCTGTGGATTGATGGCGCTGCCGTCGAGCGCGAAGCAGCGAGGAGCCAGACCGGAAGCGGGGACGACTAGCCAAGTAGCCAAGTAGCCAACTAACTCGCCTTAGTGCTCACAGCATGGGCTTTGGTGAGGCGCACTACGCGCCCAGGCCATCTGCCGAGTCGGAGGGGCGTGCCCCTGCTCCAAGTTGCGCCTTGAGCACCGCGCCTGCAAAGGTGGCGTCCACACCCATCGCTTCGCCTGTGCTTTGCATTTCGGGGCCCAGCTTGCGCGGCAGGGTGGGAAACTTGTTGAAAGGGAGCACCACCGTTTTTACGGACACTTGCCCTCTTTTGCTGCCCTGTTTTATATCTATATCCGACAAGGCTGATCCTAGCATCAAGCGCGTAGCGATCCGCGCCAGTGGAACCCCCGTTGCCTTGCTCGCGAAGGGCACCGTGCGCGAGGCCCGGGCGTTCACCTCAAGGAGGTAAACCGTCTCGTCCTTGACCGCATACTGCACGTTCATCAGCCCCACTATCTTCAGGCGCTGCGCCAGGCTCAGTGTATAGCTCTCTACATGCTTGAGCACAGCGTTCGAGAGGGTTTGCGGCGGGTAGACGCACGAGCTATCGCCCGAATGGACACCTGCCTTCTCTATCTGCTCCATCACTACTGTGAAGAGATTGATCCCATCCGACACTCCATCCACATCAATCTCGATAGCGTCCTCCAGAAAGCGGTCTACCAGCACAGGGTGACGGCGTAAATGTGGGCCGAGCGCATGGAAATAGCTCTTCAGCTCATCCGGGTCGTAGATAATCTTCATCCCCCGCCCACCAAGCACATAGGATGGGCGCACCAGCACAGGGAAGCCGATTTGTGGGGCTAACGCCTCCAGGTCGTCCTGGCTGTGCACGATTGCCCACGCAGGAGTGGGGATATTAAGCTCCTGACAGAGAGCAGCCATCTCTTGCCGGTCCTCGGTGGCTGCGATTGAGCCGATTGAGGTGCCAAGTATTTGCACGCCTGCTTCGGCTAGAGGACGAGCCAGATTGAGAGCGGTCTGCCCTCCGAACTGCGTAATCACCCCCAGCAGCCCAGCCGCCTCCTGCTCAACCACGTTCAGCACTTCTTCGAAGGTCAGCGGCTCGAAATAGAGGCGGTCGCTCAAGCTGTAATCTGTGCTAACCGTCTCAGGGTTGTTGTTGATCACAATTGCCTTGACGCCCTGGGCCTTCAGCGCCTCTACAGCATGCACCGATGAGTAATCGAATTCTATGCCTTGACCGATACGTATTGGGCCGCTGCCCAGCACGATCACCTTGCGGCCCTCCAGCGGCTTGGCCTCATCTTCCTCCTCATACGTCGAATAAAAGTAGGGTGTGGAGGCGGTGAACTCACCCGCGCAGGTGTCCACCATCTTGTAGGTGGGCCTCACGCCAGCCGCCAGCCTTTTCTGCCTGAATTGCAGCTGGCGCTCTATGGGCCTCTCCCCGCGAGCCTCTGTGCCGGTTGCTCCGCGCTCAAGCTGGAGCAAATGCTCATCCGAGAAGCCAATCCGCTTGGCAGCCTTTATGTGCACGCCGCTCAGGTCAGCGCTGCAGAGCGCCTCCATCTCGTAGATCGACCTTATTCGTTCGATAAACCAGGGGTGTATATGGCTGAGGCGGGTTATCCTCTCTGTAGTCCAGCCCTGAGCTATGGCGTTGTAGATTGCCGCCGGACGTTGGGGCGTGGGGTGGGCCAGCGCACAGGCTATCTTCTCTTCTATCCAGCTTTCGGTAACTTCGAGGTGCGACGAGCGCACGTCCAGGCCTCGTAGACCCTTGAGAAATGCCTGCTCGAACGACCTGCCGATAGCCATCACTTCGCCTGTGCTTTTCATCGTCATGCCGATGTGCCGGTCTACGCTGCGGAACTTGTCGAAGGGCCAGCGGGGCAGCTTTACTACCACGTAATCGAGGGCAGGCTCGGCGCAGACGCTTGCGCCCGTAATATCGTTTCGTAGCTCAGGCAAGGTATAACCGAGGGCGATCTTGGCGGCGACCCTGGCAATAGGGTAGCCTGTGGCTTTGGAGGCGAGCGCCGATGATCTCGACAGGCGGGGGTTTACCTCGATAATGGCGTATTCGCCTGTGGCCTGATTCAGCGCAAACTGGCAGTTGCACCCACCGCGCACGTCCAGCGAGCGCACTATGTCGAGGGCCGCGCTGCGCAGGCGCTGGTAATCACCATCCGAGAGGGTCTGGCTTGGCGCTACCACGATGGACTCGCCGGTATGGACGCCCATCGGGTCCATATTCTCCATGTTGCAGATGATCATGCTATTGCCCGCACTGTCACGCAACACCTCATACTCTATCTCAGCCCAGCCCGCCACGCTACGCTCCAACAGCACATTACCTGTGCGGCTCAGCTTGAGCGCATCTCCCACCAGGTTTTCTAATTCTGCCTCGTTAGCGGCGTGCCCCGACCCTGTGCCGCCCAGGCTAAAGGGCGAGCGCACCACCACCGGAAAGCCATGCTTTGCTGTAAACTCCGATGCGCTCCACAGGTCGGCTACTGTGGTGTGCGCCAGCACCGGCTGTCCGGATGCGGTCATCAGGTCGGCGAATATCTGGCGGTCTTCGGCAAGACGGATGCTGTATGTCGAAGTGCCCAGCACTCGCACGCCGTAGTGCGCCAGCACCCCTGCCTTCTCAAGCTCCATCGTCAGGTTGAGTGCCGTCTGCCCACCACAGGTAGCGATTAGCCCATCGGGGCGCTCTCTGGCGATTATCCCTGCAACGCTCTCCACCGTCAACGGCTCAATATATACCGCATCGGCCATATCGGGGTCGGTCTGGATCGTGGCGGGGTTGGAGTTGACCAGCACCACCTTTACCCCTTCCTCGCGGCAGCTAATGCAGGCCTGTGTGCCGGCGTAGTCGAACTCCGCAGCCTGGCCGATCACGATAGGACCTGAGCCTATGATTAGCGCTTTCTTGATGAGCAGGTCCCTAGGCATGTGTGCCCTCCACAGCAGCGTTAGAGGCAGCCGCAAGAAAGCTCTCTATCAACCCATGTGTGTCGGTTGGCCCCGGAAAGGCTTCGGGGTGCCATTGAACACCCCAGATTGGGCGCGACCTGTGGGCTAATCCCTCCACTGTGCCGTCGTTGAGGTTGGTGTGTGTAATGTAGAAGTCCGGCGGCAGAGACGCCGGATCAACCGTGTAGCCGTGATTCTGGGTGGTGATGGACATTCTCCCGGTTGCGGTCTCAAGCACAGGCTGGTTTATACCTCGGTGGCCGAATCGCATCTTGGTGGTGCGCCCACCTGCGGCCAGAGCAATTAGCTGGTGCCCCAGGCAGATGCCAAAGACCGGCAGTTGCCCTTGCTCCATCAGCCCACGCACGGTTTCGACCGCGTAGCCCAGGTGAGCGGGATCGCCCGGCCCGTTGGAGACGAGCACGCCGTCAGGTTGCAAAGCCATCACTTCGCCCGCAGTCATCGTTGACGGTACAAGCCAGACGCCCGCTCCGGCGTGTTGGAGCCGCTCAAGCATACCCTTTTTTGCTCCATAGTCGAGCAGGGCCACACGTGGTGCCTCCGGGCGGCTTTGCGGGTGCCAGGTGAGCTCGGGGGTAGAGCATTCCACTACGTAATCCACGCAGTCATAATCTAATGATTGCGCCAGCTTTTGCAACTCCGCGACGTCAGGTAACCGGCCCTGCGTAGCGACTGCGAGGGCGGCGGGCAGCACACCATGCAAGCGCACTTGCTTCACGAGTGAGCGAGTATCAACGCCGTAGAGGGCAGGTGTACCCTCATCCTGGAGAAAGGCGTTGAGGTCGCCTGATGAGTCGCGGTGCCCCGCGCTGCTCATCATATCGCGCATGATCGCAGCACGCGCATGGACCCTGGAGCTCTGCCCGGCGAGTGCTCCGGTTCCATAGCTGCCCACGAGCGGGTATGTGAAGATGAGGATTTGCCCGGCATAAGAGGGATCGGTAAGCGCCTCCTGGTAGCCGACCATCCCTGTCTGGAAGACAAGCTCACCCACAGCAGTACCCTGTGCACCGCCACCCAACCCGCGAACTACCGCGCCTTCAGCGGTAACGAGCAGACCATATAACGTGTCAGCCATTGCTTCTCCAGAGATCAGGCATCAGGGATCAGGGATTAGTAGCTGATCCTGGCCCCCAAGTATCATCGTACCTACGGGCATACCGGCCAGGGCGGGCAGCAAGAGTGACTGCTCTGCGGTGCCATCAAGTATATATACTTCTTTTACACCTTCTTTGAGGGCTTGCAGGCAGTTATGCACTTTAGGGAGCATGCCTCCACTTATTGTTCCGCTTTCAACCAGGGTGGCGGCCTCACCTGCGGTGCAAACGGTGAGCAACGTCGAGCTATCATTAGCCTCAGTCAATATGCCGGGGACGTTCGTCATGACGAAGAGGTTGTCGCTGTGCAGCCTTCCGGCAAGGGCGCAGGCTACTGTGTCGGCGTTGATGTTGTAGAGGTTGCCCTCTTTGTCAGCCGCGAGTGAAGCAATCACAGGCACGTACCCCGCATCGAGCAGAAGCTCAACCAGAGAGGTATCCAAGCCGGTGATGTCGCCAACGTGACCAAAATCCACCCATTCTGCTCTGCACGTCGCGGGGTCGCTCACCCGTGTAAGGGGGCGGCGGGCAACTGTTATCAGGTCGCCATCCGCGCCCGAAAGACCTACAGCTTTTGCGCCACGCCTCTTGAGAGCGGCTACTAACTCGATGTTTATACTGCCGCCGTATACCATCTTGGCTACCTCAAGCGCATCATCATCAGTGATACGCCTTCCAGCGACCTTGCGCACTGTGTGCCCAAGCTGCTTCGCCAGGGTATCGGCCTGTGGCCCGCCTCCATGCACTATCACCGGATGAGCGCCATGCCGCGCCAGCAGCGCCAGGTCCTCCGCGATAGCCTCTAACCCGGCGCTGTTCAGGATGAGCTCGCCACCCAGCTTTACTACGATGCGCTTACCTTCGCATGAAGCAACTGTAGCATCAAAGCAAGCGGTGTTGATAGCCCGCGAAATCATATAATTTCCAATACTTTGGCAAGCGCCCGCGCCAGGTGGTCTACATCCTCTTCGGTTACTACCATCGGTGGCATCACGCGCAGCAGACTGGCATCACCCGAAGTGCCGAGGATTATCCCTTCATCGAGCGCCGCCTGTTGCACTCCTTTGGCCGCAACATCGAGCTTCAGCCCCAGCAACAGGCCCATACCGCGAACTTCCTGCACGTGAGGCAATCCCTGTAGACGCACCTTTATCAGATCGCCCATCTCTGCGGCGTGTGAGCATAGATCGTCGCCGAGTATAACCTCAAGGGTGGCCGCCGCCGCAGCGCAGGCGAGAGGCCCGCCGCCGAAAGTCGAGCCATGCTCATCGAGCCTCACCGTTTGCGCGATCTGCTGAGAGACGAGGGTGGCTCCCATCGGCACGCCACTTGCGATTCCTTTGGCGAGGGTGATTATATCAGGTGTTACTCCCCAGTGCTCGCCAACCCACAATTTTCCGGTGCGGCCCATGCCGGTTTGTATTTCATCGAAGATCAGCAGCGCGCCCCACCTGTGGCAGAGATCACGCAAACCTTTATAGTACGATGGCTCAGCAACTACTATGCCTGCTATGCTCTGGACAGGCTCCAGAATGATCGCGGCAACTCGGTCGTTCATCATCTCTGTTACGGCATCAAGGTCGCCAAAAGGAGCGAACTCGATGCCAGGCACCATCGGCTCAAAGCCGGCCTTGTACTTGGGGTTGCTAGTCATGGCGAGCGCGCCCATTGTGCGGCCATGGAAGCCGCCTTGCATGGCGATTATCTCTTGTTTGCCCGTGTATTTGCGCGCCAGCTTCAGGGCAGTTTCGTTCGCCTCGGCTCCTGAGTTGCAGAAGAAGACCTGTCCGAAGCCTTCTGGGGCGACACCCACAAGAGATGCCGCGTAGTGAGCGCGTACATCGTTGTATACAATGTTAGAGTAGAAGATAAGCCGCGCCGCTTGCTCCTGTATCGCCGCCACAACCTTTGGGTGGCAGTGCCCTGTAAGGGTAACGGCATGGCCGCAGTAGAAGTCGTAGTAAGCGCGACCCTCCGCGTCGTAAAGGGTGATTCCTTCGCCGCGCACAGCCACAATCGGCAGCTTGGCATAGGTGCCTAACTGCGCCTGCGTCTCTGCTTCTATGATCACCTGGGAGTCTATCCCAGCATTAGTTAGCGTGCTCATATCCCCTCCACTAAACTGGCATTGAACAGGCATCGGCTACTTTTATTACCCTCTGCGCCGCGTGCGGTAAAACCATAGAATCTTTGCGCCCTCGCGTTAAGTCCTCAGCGCTCATTGCTCTTACGGCAAGCTACGGCATCGTACCAGGGAAGGTGAGGCCGAGCGTTTCCGGCCAGCCGAAGACCACATTGAGATTCTGCACCGCCTGGCCTGCCCCTCCCTTCACCAGATTATCAATCGCGCTTGTAGCTATTATAGTGCCTTCTCCGTCGGTAGCAACGCTCAGATCGCAGAAGTTAGAGTGCGCCACCACCGCAACTCGCGGCGCATCTACCAGCCGCACAAAAAACTCGGTAGCGTAAGCCTCTTCATAAATGTCGCGAAGCTCGCCCGCACTCACCTTACGCTCTGGAAAGGCGTAAGCTGTGGTGAAAATGCCCCTAACCATGGGTGCAGAGTGCGGGGTGAAGGTTACAGTCGGCGCGGCTTTCTGCGCGGGCAGCCACTTTGCAAGCTCCTGCGCTATCTCCGGCTGGTGACGGTGGGTGAAAAGCCCGTACGCCCGAAAATCGTTTGCGCGTGTCGGGTGGTGCGTGCCTTCGCCCGGCTCTTTGCCGGAGCCTGACGAGCCTGTCTTTGAATCGACGATTACAGGCCCATCCAGCAGTCCTGCCCTGGCAAGTGGGGTCAGCGCAAGGAGCGCACCCGTTGGAAAGCAGCCGGGAGATGCCACCAATCTCGCCTCCTTTATAGCTTCGCGGTTCCACTCGGTTAGGCCGTAAGCAGCTGCTGACGCCAGCTGTGGGGCGCTATGCTCCAATCCGTAGTAGCGCTGGAAGAGAGCCGCATCCTTGATGCGAAAGTCCCCGCTAAGGTCAATGAGTATGGGGCCATTGCCCTGCGGCCCGCCGCTCTGGGCCGCGGTAAGCATGGTGGGCACATGCTGCATAGCTCCACCATGCGGCAGGGCAAGGAAGATAGCATCATATTCTCCCGCTTCCTCAGGCTCTACATCCGCTACGAAGGTAAGCTCCGTTAGCTTGTTCAAGTGCGGGTGTATCGAGGTGACCGGCTGACCGGCGTGCGCAGCTGAAGTGACCGCCCCCACCTGGACGTATGGATGCCCAAGAAGGAGGCGCAATGCCTCGCCTCCTATATAGCCTGACCCTCCCAACACGGCCACTTTGATGGGCGGCCGCGTTGCTTTCCCTGCTGCGGCCATCAAGCAACCACCATCGTTGGCGCGCATTCACAGTGGGCGCTGAAGAGCTTCTCTTCGATGAGGGTGGCAAGCCTGACAGGATCGTTGCGGCCATTTGCTGCGGGGACGCCAAAGCGCTCTTCGATGTAACTTATGCCCGCGCTGTTATCGGTCACAGGGCCTGACACGCAATTCACCCGCAGCCCCAGCCCTTGCAAGAAGAGGATGCCACCCCAGGCGGCCACAAGGTCGTTGGCACAGAGGAGATGCGCCTTCACGTGGCTCATCAACTCGCGGTCACTGAGGAGCAGGTCCACTCCGTAGTGCCCCATAATGCCGTCGCCGAACTCTACGACTATGGCGTCAGGGCTGCTCAGGTTGAGAGCCATAAGCACCCCTTTGGCGGCAGGCACCACACAGCTATCGGTGCGCGTTGTAGAGGGGAGCCCGGCGTCGCTGAACGACATGGCGGCTGTTGCACCGTGATCTTGCATATTCAAGACATCTCGCTGCGTGGCTACGCCGGCCAGCTTGGCTGCTGCTACCCGATAACCCTGGCTCTTAAGGTGACGTATTATCTCGCAGGCCGCTGTGGTCTTGCCAGCGTTCATGCAAGTGCCTGAGACCAGGATAATAGGGGCGGAGCTGGGGAGCGACCTCCTCCATGGGACGGCATTGTGCGACATATTGGCGGGTTTGCCCTCGAGCAGCGCGGTGCCTATGACGCGCACCCTCAGCGGCTGGCCGAAATCAGAGTTGGCCGAGGTGCAGCGCCCGATCACCCCACCCATATTCAGAATATGCAGCACATCACCCGGTGTCACAGTTGAAGGGATCGCCCCGACGAAGCCTTTGAGCGCCTGACGCTCGCCAAGCACCCCTGCGATGCGGTCCCCCTTGATGATATGGGCCAACCTGCCTCCCACCAGCTCAAGCTCACCGTAAATGCCTTTTTCTTCCAGAGCCTCAACTACCATCACAGCGCCGCGTTCTGTGCAGCCGAAATCACCCACCTCTATCATATGAGGCAGTTGGAGCCTGGCGGTCGCAGAGGCAACTTTGTCCAGCATAACTTGCATTTCTTTCCCCTTACACTCGCGTGCCATGAAGATCAATGTGAGTAGACGAAAGCGTGTTGCGGCCTGCGCTGGACATTCAACAGACTGCGTTGTCTGTGGGCAACAGATGGTACTCACGGGCTGATTTGCAGATGCCACACTTCGCTTGCCGCTTTCCGGGCAAAGAAAAACTCCCATCCCGAAAGCAAGGGACGAGAGTAACAACTCCCGTGGTACCACCCTAATTGTCACATTTGTGGCCTGTGACCGCTCCTGGTTATTGCTTGCATGGTAACCAACCACCCCTTCCTACTTGCACGACGATGTGCTTTCTTCGGCGGGCCGCTCTGTGACGCGTTCGCTACGCTAGGTTTCTCAGGCTCGCACCTGTCCTGATTCGCTGAAAACCTGCTTACGCAACTACTTTTCCACTTCAACGCGGGCACGCGGCCATTAGCCGCTATTCACTTGCTGAGCATATTAGCATACCAATGAGGAAGAGTCAAGGTGATTATTCATGGTAAGCAGGGCGATTGCATCTAAATTGATTCACGCTTGTGATTGCTCCGGTCTGGGACCACGAGAACCGAAAATATAGGCTGTGGTAAGATACCCACGGAGTTGAGCACTCTGTGACAGGCACGATCTTGTCTGGTTAAATCGCTCTAGCAATTTAGATGCAATCGCCCTGTCATGGTAAGAGTTCAGAGTTGAGGGGACGCCCCTGCACCCCTACTCTGAACTCTTACTATTCATGTAGCATGGGTAGCACCTTTGTGCGCCTGATCTTATTTCACCAGGTCAACCGCTATCCAGCGCACCTGAGCAATGGTCTGGCTATTTATCGGGTCGAAGCGCAGCTTTGCGAGTCTCTTGCCTACCGCTGCTAAGGGGATGAAGGCCCAGTAGACGTGCGGCTGCCCGTCCCCTTTTATCTGTAATTTACTGCTGCTATCTTCGCTCCAGCTTCCTTGAGAGTTTGCCCAGAACCATTGCAGAGTTTGCGCCACGTCTGGAGAAGCAGGCGCATATTGCACAGATGCCCGCAACCGGACGAAGCGCGCTCCGCCCTGATCCGGCGTGGTCGCGAAGGTGAGGTTTGCCATCTGCGGGTCATCGCTGGCCGGCGATAAGAGCAGCCCTTTGCCCACTTCGCAGCCGCTCTGAGCCTGCGTAACCTGCCAGCTATAAAGAGCAGCAGGCGCGCAGCCCGTGAAGTTCCAGAGCGTGAGGTCATTGCCTGCCTCTTTGAGTGACGGCAGGGCGCTATCATCTGTGATACCAACGCCGTAGTTTACATGAAAGAGGGTTTCCTCCTCGTTGTAAGCAAATCTCAGCGCGAAGGCCGCTCGCGTCTCTGCGGCAATCGGCGCTTCTTGAGCATTCTGCACGTATGTCACTCTGGGGAAATCAACACCGCCGTCCGCTATGTAGCGTGTTCTCCCCAGGCCCGATTCGAGCACATAGACGCCGTCGTAACTGCGCGGCACATTCTCTACATACCAGGCCATTCCGCCGGGCCGCTCCTGTGGCGGTATCAGCCGCTTTAGCTCGCTCTCCACGCCTCTCACTTGCAAAGAGGCTGTATAGAAAGGGCGCAACTGCACCCAACAGAGAGCGCCGCTTATCAATATGAGCAATCCTGTAAAGGCAAGGGCAGGCAGTCGCATGCGGCTTGTGGCTGAAACGGCGGAGTAAAGCAACACCGCCAGACCCACACAATAGCCGGCAGCCGCCAGGTAAAGGAAGCGGTTGTTTTGCAGGCTATCTGCGGTAACAGGCAGATTTAGCGTTGTGACGAGGCTCAACGCTATCCAGGCTGCTGACATAACGAGCAGCCGCCCATGTGCACGCCCAAAGAGCGCTAGCCCAACAAGCAGTGCTGTACTCACTGATGCTGCTACCACCTGCTCAACGTTGTTGCCGAGCAAGGTTGCGTTTACCGGAGAGATAAGCATACGCAGGCGAGTGGTCAACTCGTCCCAGAAGAAGTTGCCGTAATCTGCGCGTGCCCAGGGATAGTTGCGCAGCCCGCCCCATGCCAGGAAACGAAGGAAAATGTTGAGTGCCAGCATCGCGCCCAGCGGAATGAGAGATACCGCCAGCTTACGCAGCCTTGGCCTACTAAAACGGGGGGTGGCAACCCATGCAGAGAGCGCATAAAGGGGCAAGAAGGTGAAAAGGCTCTCTTTGGTAAAAACTCCCAGGAGAAAGGATAGCGCTGAGAGCAGGTATAAGGGTGCATCTCCCTGCGAGCGCCACCATCTGGTGAAGAGCCACAGGCTGAGTAAACCAAAGAGGGTGGCCCAGGCGTCCCACTGCGCCGCCACCCAGCCGACCGCTTCCAGGTTCAGTGGAAAGACCGCGAAAAGCGCGCCTGCCAGCCAACCGAGGCTGCGCCTGCTTGTAGCCTCTGCCAGCCAGAGGCCCAGCGCGAGGGCCGCCGCCGCATGCACCAGCAGCCCTATCAGGTGATAGGGGAAGGGATTATCGCCCCATAGCTGCCTGCCCAGCTGCCAGGTAATCAAAAAGCCGATGGGCCGGTACCATATTTGCCCAGAATCCGGCAGGAGCGTTTGCGCTATCCCCTGCTTGTTGCCCGCTATGAAATATAGCCCCAGATCGTCAGATAGGAAGCCGACGCGAATCACCGTCGCATAAGCGGCTACTGCAAGGAGCGGAATGAACGCCCAGTACCACCGCCGAAATTGTGCGACCGGCAGAGCGGAGGCTTGCTCAAACAGACGCCCTACGCGCCTTCGTTCCACCTTTGGCAAAGGCGTAGAATCTACGCCTGGAGCAACCATAAGGCGAGGATAGCACAGCCGGAAAAAGGTGTCAATCACGGCTGCCCCTGTAAGCATTCAGATTTAGGGTGGAGCAATCTTCTTGGGGTATCCGTGCGGGCATACCTACCCTCACCCCCAAACCCCCTCTCCCTTCATGGGAGAGGGGGTTTTTGCATGTAGTGAGTATCAGGGGAGATCCGTGTGGCCCTATCAGGGGCAAGGCCAGGCCCCCCAAGCCCCTGACGAGGTTACAGGGGTGATTAAAGCCCCCTCTCCCACAAGGGGAGAGGGGGTTTGGGGGTGAGGGCAGATGGCGCAACACCTGCACAGATACCCTAAGAAGATTGCTCCACCTCAACTCTGAACAGTTACATGAGAAGCTCTACTTTATTAGGCTCGGCTTATATGATAAACTCACCTTACCCCTGCCGGCGGTTGTCTGTCGCCCGTCGTGCAAGGTGAGAAAATGACCTTACAGGGGTAGTCATGTCGCAGAGTGAGCTTTCAGTAAGCCTGTGGGCATCAACCAACTGTTCGCTGTGGCGCGAGACGCTGGAGAGCTATCCGGCTGTGATCGCGGCGCAGGGCAATGATCGCCTGACGAAGCTCGATGAATGGTACCGTAACGACCTTGCGCCCCTCATCGCCGGGCGTACTGAGGCGCAGATTTTCCTGGATGAGCTGCAAGGCATAGCTGCCTGGAAGATGACACGTGGCGTCTGGCGTGAGCGCAACCGTCGCCTGATCGCTCAGAACTTACCTGAAGATGTTGCGGAGGTGAGCCGCAAAGCCTTCGGCGCGATACCCGATCCGCACAAGCCTGTTGCTCTCCTCTCTGCCCTGGCAGGAGTGGGCCCAGCCACAGCTTCGGCAGCGCTGGCTGCTTACGCCCCTCAGCTATATCCCTTCTTCGATGAGCTCGTGGCCGCGCAGATACCCGGTCTTGGGCCAGTGGCCTTTACCGCGAAGTACTACGCCGCTTACGCCCAGCTCATCCGCGAGCGCGCTTCTCAGCTAAACACTGCTTGCTCTGACTATACGTGGACCGCGCAGGATGTGTCGCAGGCGCTGTGGGCTGCTTCCGGCGGCAAAGCGGCAAGCTGACGACACCCCCGCTTGTCTGCTTGCCTAACGCGCCGACATCTGTTAGCCTTCGGCTGAAGGCTGGAGGTCGCCGGTGTCTGCCAAGGGTGGAGGGTTATTATGATCAGCTCTTTTGAGCAAAGCGTAGAGGAGATGCAATCTCTTATCGCGGTGTCGCGCCTGCTGACTTGCTGTTGACAGGCGGCAAGCTTGTAAATGTGCTTTCAGGAGAAATCTATCCTGCTGAAGTGGTTATCTACGGCGACAGGATAGCCGCTGTAAGTGAAAATAAGGGCGAGTACCAGGCGAAAGAAACAATAGACCTGCAAGGGCAGTACATGGCTCCCGGCTTCATAGATGCCCACCTGCATGTTGAAAGCAGTATGCTTTTGCCCGCCGAGTTCGCCAACGCGGTCCTCCCTCACGGCACAACATCCGTAGTCAGCGACCCACGCGAGATAGCCAACGTGCATGGCCTTGAAGGCATCAGGTATAATATGCTTGCGGCCAGCGCAGGGTTGGCGCTACGCGTCTTTGTGATGCTTTCCCCGTGCGTGCCCGCCACCCACATGGAGACAGCGGGGGCTAGCCTCAGCGCGGAGGATCTTGCATCCCTTATTGACGAGCCGCGCGTCCTGGGTATTGCGGAGATGATGAACTATCCGGGGGTGGCGGGCGGCTCAGAAGATATGTTGCGCAAGGCCGCACTGGGGCATCGCGCCGGGCTGCGTGTAGATGGGCACGCACCGATGCTAAGCGGGCGTAACAAAATCCGCTACTGGCGCCAGTATTGATCCAGTAGTAAAATGGATACGCAAGAGGAGTTGTCTGGCATTGTCACGGTCTATCATTCGCGCAGAACACCTTTCACGCTCATTTGGCGCGGTCAAAGCGATCGATGATCTCTCATTGGATGTGCCCGCAGGGATAGTCTTTGGCTTTCTAGGACCAAACGGTGCTGGCAAAACAACCACCATCCATCTCTTGCTCGGCCTGCTGGAACCAACGGCGGGTCGGGCCAGTGTACTCGGCTTCGATACCCGCACACAGGCTGATGAGATTCGCGCCCGCACCGGGGCGCTGCTCGAATTTGCCGGCCTTTACGAGCACATGAGCGCCGAAGATAATCTCGACTTTTACGGCCGTATCTACCACATGCCTGCTGCTGATCGCCGGGTGCGCCGCAAAGAACTGCTCACCCACCTCGATCTATGGGACCGGCGCAAGGATCAGGTGGGCAAGTGGAGCCGGGGCATGAAGCAAAAACTCGCGGTAGCGCGAGCGCTCTTTCACCACCCATGCTTGATCTTCCTGGATGAGCCTACCGCCGGATTTGATCCGCTGGCGGCTACGGCATTGCATAATGATCTGGCGAGCCTGGTCGCGCGTGAAGGGGTAACGGTCTTCCTTACCACCCACAATCTGACCGAGGCCGAAAAGCTCTGTGCCCAGGTCGGCGTGATTCGGCAGGGGAAACTGCTGATTGTTGGCAACCCTGATGAATTGCGGTTGCGTGAGGGCAGTCCACAGGCCGAGATTGTGGGGCAGGGTTTCAACGAGCAAACTCTGGCCTTACTGCGGGCGCGACCGGAAGTAGCGCATGCCGAACTACAAGGGGATCATCTAACCATTGAACTGCGCGTCGAGAGCCGGATCGCCCCTCTCGTCAGTTTGATTGTGCAATCAGGCGCAGAGATCGAGGAGGTACGTAGAGGCAAGGCCAGCCTGGAAGATGTCTTCCTGACACTGATGGGGGAAGAAGACAAGTGACTGACCTCTGGACCATGCTGTGGAAAGAATGGAAGGATCTAATCTTCCGCGATCGACGGGGGGGATTGCTGCGCCACTTGCTATTTATCGGCATTCTGGGGATTGTGCTCCCCTGGCTCGTCGGGCTGCAATGGCTGGAACTCCCCGCCGGCGCGATGCTGGTTGTACTCTATATTCCTTTCCTCTTTATCATCAGTTTTGTTGGCGATGCTATCGCCGGAGAGCGTGAGCGCCATACACTGGAAACGTTACTTGCCAGTCGCATGCCTGATCGCGTGATTCTGTTGGGGAAGGTGATCGCAACGGTCGGCTATGCCTGGGGTATGGCTGTCGCTGGTCTGCTGCTCGGCGTGGTCTGGGCGAACCTGTTGAATGGGAATGGGGGCTGGATGTTCTATCATCCCTTCGACCTGTTGCTGGAATGGTTGGCTTTGATTCTTGTGGTCATTCTCCTGGCAGCGAGCACGGGAGTGCTGATATCGTTGCGAGTAGCAACGGTGCGGCAGGCGCAACAAACCTTGCAGATTGGTACGTTGGTGCTTGTAATTGCAGCTTTATTGGTCCTGCGGGCATTACCGGAGAACTTTATCGCATCGTTGAGCTATTCGCAGATTATGCTCATTGCCATCGCGGTCATCGCCACACTGGATGCGATCCTGCTTGGATTAGCGCTAGAGAGCTTCCAACGTTCGCGCTTAATCTTGAGTTGATATGGTATCTCGTTCATCTTCGTGGGGGGGAGAAATGCTGCTTTGATAGGCTGCTGAATTCGTGCCTATCAAGGGGGTTGAAGGACACCAACGAGCTTTACCCAGTGATGGTTTTGTTAGGCGCTCTAAGCGGGCGAAACTTGCAGGCGTATATCGCTGCCGGTATTAGCTCCGATCACATCATTGGCGTTATCCCTGAGCAGATTGTCACGCGCAACCTGGTCGAGGAAGTAACCACTCTAAATGGGAGTGTAGCTGCCGCGCCGGAGCGTGACATCCTCAAGATAGCAGTGGTAGAGAGGCACAAAGCCACAGGGCACGTAGGAGTAGGGCTGGTGAAAGGCTTCGGCCTGCGCGAAGGCGCGCTCGCCTCCAGTGTGGCCCACGACTCCCATAATGTTGTGGTAGTAGGCGCTACGGATGCTGAGATGCTCCGCGCGGCTCAGACAGTTCTGGAGCTGGGAGGCGGCATCTGTGCTGTGCGTGGGGAGCATCTTCTGGGGCGATTTCCGCTCCCGGTGGCCGGGCTGATGTCTGCCGGTCGCTGGAGAATGCCAGAGAATCCATCGCCAGTTTGCTGGAAGCAGCACGAATCCTCGGTTGCACTCTCACCAATCCTTATATGGCTATGGCCTTCCTCGCGCTTCCCGTTATCCCACAGCTAAAACTCACCGATATGGGCCTTGTAGACGTTACAGCTTTTAGCCTCTGTCCCCTCTTCGTGGATTAGCGACAACGACGGTAGGGCTGGAGTAGTCGCACGGGCGCCGATTCACGATCAGGTTTACAACTGTGGGTAAGACCTCGCCCCATCGGTTGGCTTCTCTCTCCTGAGTGGTCATGCGGCCAGGTGTATAAACATCCGCTTAACATCCCCCGTAATTGCGCCGTCCGGCTCCTCGGATGGCACGACGCATGCTGTTTCTACACCTCCGGAACTTCCTTCTCGCAAGCTGGCGTTGCAGTCGAATAGTTGGATGCTGCTCAACGTCATTGTTTGGGCCTCAGGCCGTAACAGACAACGTTTGTATTTGGTTATATCTTTCTGATCTGCGCTTTTCCTCACCTCTGTGGGTACCTGGTAAACCCGGTTGGAGCGCTTATGTTTAATCCAGTATCACCTCAAGGTCTGGCTATTTCTAATGTATTCATCCTGACCCTCCTGATCGCGGCGGTCATCTTTGCCCTTGTCGCAGGTCTGGTGATCTACATAGCGGTGAAGTATAGAGGTCGCCCAGGGGCAGTTGACCCTGAGCCGAACTTCGGCCACACCAGGCTGGAGATCGCCTGGACGGTCGGCCCCGCGCTTATCCTGGCTGTGCTATTGGTCCTGACCATCAAGGCTATGGGAGAGTCCGATCCCGCCTCAAGTGATGCATCGGCGCGGGCCGCGAATGTTGCTTCAGGGCAGCAAGCATCTGATCAGCCCGACATTGTGGTGATCGGGCACCAGTGGTGGTGGGAGGTGCGTTATCCCGGCTCTGGGGTGGTCACCGCGAATGAGATATATCTACCCACAGGCAAGAGGATGCTCGTGCGCCTGGAGTCTGCCGACGTAAATCATGACCTGTGGATACCGCAGCTTGGGCGCAAGATGGACATGATTGCTGGGCAGCCCAACTACATCACTTTGGAGGCCGATGTGCAGGGCGTCTATCCTGGGGCTTGCTCAGAGTATTGCGGGGTGGAGCACGGCAAAATGCTGATCAGGGCAATCGCGGTGAATCCGCAGGCCTTCCAGAGTTGGGAGCAGCAACAAAAGGTGGCAGCGCCTGCTCCACCCGCTGGCGGCAATGCTGCTGTGGGGGCACAGCTCTTTGCCCAGAAGACATGTATAAGCTGCCATGCTATCAGCGGCACTGCCGCTAATGGACGCGCCGGACCCGACCTCAGCCACCTGGCAAGCCGCCAAACCCTGGCATCGGGTGTTATCCCAAACACACCCAAGAACCTGGCTGATTGGCTGAAGAATCCTCAGATAATCAAACCGGGCAGCTATATGCCCAACCTGCAACTAACAGATGGTGAAGTGCAAGATCTCGTAGCGTACCTTGAAACGCTGAAATAATTATGAATTACCAATTGCGACGGCAGCACCGAGCATACCGGTAACTCGTAATTCGTAATTCCCGGAGGGCTGGCTATGGCAACAACAGGCATACCTTTAGTTCCGGAGTCTACTAAACCACTGCCGAGGCTTGGCGAAAGTAACGGCTTGCTGGTGTGGATAAGCTCCGTAGACCACAAGCAGATCGGCATCATGTATATTGCCACCTCGCTTCTCTTCTTTGTGGTGGGAGGCTTTGAGGCTCTGCTGATGCGTATTCAGCTTGGTCAGCCGAATAACACTTTTCTCACGCCGGAGGCTTACAACCAGATATTCACAATGCACGGCACCACCATGATCTTTCTTGTGGTAGTGCCTATACTCATAGGCTTTATGACTTATGCCACGCCGCTGATGATTGGCGCGCGTGATATGGCCTTCCCGCGGTTGAACGCTCTAAGCTTCTGGGTGCTGGTATTCGGCGGGTTGCTGCTTTACTACAGTTTCGTGGCCGGAGGTGCGCCTGACGCTGGGTGGTTCAGCTACGCGCCCCTCAGCGAGCGTACTTACACCACTAACCAGGGCCTCGATTACTGGGCTTTGGGCCTGCTGGTAGTGGGCGTCGGCACAGTAGCGGCAGGCATAAACGTGATTGTTACTGTCGCCACTTTACGCGCCCCTGGGCTGACGCTTCGCAGGCTGCCCCTCTTTGTATGGATGTCAGTCGTCAACTCCTTCTTGATTATCTTCGCCCTTCCCGCATTGAACGCCTCCCTCGTAATGCTCCTGATAGACAGGCAGCTTAACGCTTTTTTCTTCCAGCCCTCAGGAGGAGGCTCGGCGGTGCTGTGGCAGCACTACTTCTGGAGCTTCGGCCACCCTGAAGTCTACATTATGGTGCTTCCAGCTTTCGGCATTATCTCCGAGGTGATACCTGTATTCTCCCGCAAGCCTATCTTCGGCTATGCCTTTGTCGCAGGCTCGACGGTGGCTATCGCTTTCCTCAGCTTTTTGGTGTGGGCGCACCATATGTTCGCGGTGGGCCTCGGCTTCCCGTGGGACGTGATCTTCGGCGCTTCCAGCATGCTGATCGCTGTGCCAACCGGCGTCAAGATCTTCAACTGGATCGCTACCATGTGGGGTGGAGTGCTGCGCTTTACCACCTCCATGCTCTTTGCTATGTCCTTCCTGCTGATGTTCACCATCGGCGGCATCAGCGGTGTGACTTTTGCGGTTGTGCCTGTTGACTGGCAGGTTACTGATACTTACTACGTAGTCGCCCATATGCATTACGTTCTTTTCGGCGGCACCCTCTTCGCTGTGCTAGCGGGCCTCTACTACTGGTTCCCCAAGATCACCGGAAGGATGCTATCTGAGCGTATTGGCAAGTGGAACTTCTGGCTCACTTTCATCGGCTTTAATCTTACTTTCTTTGTGCAGCATTTCCTGGGCCTTATGGGAATGCCCCGCCGCGTCGCCACTTACCCCGACTTACCGGGGTGGGGCATCCTCAACCTTGTCTCTACGATAGGGGCATTCGTGTTGGCCGTAGCTGTAGCTGTCCTCTTCTGGAATATAATTGCCAGCTTGCGCAATGGTGAACACGCGGGCGACAACCCCTGGAATGCATGGACGCTGGAGTGGGCTACCACCTCTCCGCCGCCTGTGCAGAACTTTGATGAAGTGCCTCCGGTGCGCAGCCGCCGCCCTTTGTGGGACCTGGCGCACCCTGAGAACCCCGACTGGAAGCATGCACACGGGAAGTAAGAGAGGAGTATGGCTGTGCAAGAACAAGTGAGTGCGGTGCAACAAGAAAGCAAGCCCACACAGATGGTGGAGAAGCTCACCACCATGGAGAAGAACAAAATGGGCATGCTCTTGTTCATAGCATCGGAAGCGGTATTCTTCGCTTTGCTGATAATCGCCTACGTCTACTATCACGGCCCTGAGGCAGGACCCTCGGCGGCTAAGAACCTCGACATAGTGAAGACGGGCATCTTCTCCCTCTTTCTCTTTGCCAGCAGCTTTACCGTCTGGCGCGCCGGGAAAAACATGGAGAAGCGCAACCACAAGGGGTTGATCTCCTGGCTTATCATTACGATTGTGCTGGGCGCTGTCTTCCTGGTCGGGCAGGGCGCGGAATACCTGAACCTCCTCAGCCAGAATGTCACTCTCAGCAGCAATCTTTTCGGCACGACCTTTTTCACTCTGACAGGCTTTCACGGCCTTCACGTGCTGATCGGCCTTATCATGCTGACCATACTCAGTGGGCTGGCGATAGCAGGCGATTTCAAGGGGCCGCACTCGGCGGCTGTGGAGGCAATTTCTCTTTACTGGCACTTTGTTGACGTGGTGTGGGTCTTCGTATTCAGCGTCATCTATCTCTGGGCGTTCTTTGGGTGATCCGGGGATTGAGGCCCAGAAATTGAGGATCAGTAGCCGGTGGTCAGTGGCGGGTCGAAGCAATGGGTTAGGGAGAAGGGAGAAAGAAAGTTGCTGGCATCTAATACACTGCGAAATACATTTAAGCTCCTGGCGTGGCGGCTGCCTGCCCACTGGTACAAGCGGCTTACTCTGGCTACGGCTTTCGCTGTCTGGGGGCTGATCGTGCTGGGCGGTAGCGTGCGCGTCACCGACTCGGGGCGTGGGTGCGGCGACTCCTGGCCGATGTGCGCCGGGAATCTTTTCCCCGCGCTTGAGTATCACCAGCTTATCGAGTGGAACCACCGGCTCTTCGCCATCCTTGTCGGCTTCTTGATGATCGCCACTGTAGGCTCGACGCTCCTCTGGTACAGGCGTCCGCGCCGCTTGCTCTGGCTCGCGCTGGCAGCTGCCGCCACCTACTTGAGCCAGGCTATCCTGGGCGGCATTACGGTGCTGCTAAATCTCGACCGCACCTGGGTTGCCGCCCACATGGGCAACTCGATGCTTCTCATGGCTTCGGTGGTTCTGCTGGCTACTTTCTCGCGGATAGGGAGCATCGGCTCTCAGGAGCGCACCGTGCCCCCTCGACCCTCTGCCGTGCCTGCTCGTGGCTCAGCCCTCGCGTGGCTTTCGGCGGGCACTCTGGTCTGGACGTATATCGCCATATTGACAGGTTCGGCTGTGGTGGGCGACAACGCCGACCTCGCCTGCCCTTCATGGCCGCAGTGCGCGCCCGCCAACCTCTTTCCAGCCAACTTTGACCAATGGATCAACTTCGGCCATCGTATTGCCGTTGGCCTGTCAGATGTGCTGATGCTGGTGATAGTGGCAGTGATATGGCGCACTCGCCGAGATGATCGCCGCCTGATGAAGAGCGCACACATCCTCTCGCTTCTGTGGGTGTCGCAGGTCTTTCTGGGCGCGTTTACAGTTTGGCTCGGCGCGCCGCCGGAGCTAAAGGGCGCGCACCTCGCCTTCGCAGCGGCTACCTGGGCCGTGCTCGTGCTTATGACCACCTTTATCTGGATTGGCCCAAAGGCCACAGAGGATAGCAATACAGGCACAGGAGGAGGTCGTGCATCGCGCCCGCTGGTGTTAGCAAAGACCCAGGCTCTTGTGCCGGAAGCTGTGCGTGTATACTTTGGTCTTATCAAGCCTCGTATACTGCCTTTGCTGCTCGTGCCTACGGTGGCTGCTATGCTAATGGCAGCGGCGCAGGAGCCACCTTCCCGCCCGCTACTACCGTTGATACTCCTCACGATGCTGGGCGGCGTGCTGGCGGCGGGAGGAGCGCACGCAATCAATCAGTACTGGGAGCGCGATATAGACGCCAAGATGCGGCGCACCAGGAGACGTGCGGTGGTGATCGGTCGGGTGCGACCGCGCAACGCGCTGATATTTGGCGTCGTTCTCAGCGTCCTCTCCTTTGTGCAGCTATGGCTCACCGTGAATATTGTTGCCGCCTCCTTAGCAATCGCCGGTAATCTTTTCTACGTCTTTGTCTACACAATATGGCTCAAGCGCACCACAGCGCAGAATATCGTAATCGGCGGGGCTGCGGGGGCTGTGCCGCCGCTCGTCGGGTGGGCCGCAGTGACCGGTGGCGTGGCGCTGCCTGCCCTTCTCTTCTTCGCGATCATCTTTTTCTGGACCCCTGCCCATTTTTGGGCCCTTTCTCTGGTGCGGCAAGAAGACTACCGTGACGCGGGCCTTCCGATGCTCCCTGTTGTGCGCGGTGAAGCCTACACCCGCAAAAGTATACTTCTTTACGCCGTGCTGCTCCTCGTAGTAACGCTTCTTCCCTTTGCCACGCAATCCCTCTCCTGGCTCTACCTGGTTGCTGCGTGCGCACTGGGTCTGGTCTTCGTGCTCAGGGCTGCGGCTCTCCTGCGTGACGCTTCCACGGCGCGGGCATGGAAGCTCTTTAAGTTCTCCAACATTTACCTGGCGCTGCTCTACCTGGCAATGGTAGTAGACCGGGTGCTTGCACTCGGCTGGAGCCCCCGCACGTGAGCGCCTCGCAGCTCATATTTTCGGCGTGGGCCTGGGAGCCGTCGGTGGCGCTGGGGTGCGCGGCTTTGCTGGTGGGCTATTTCGGCCTGTTGCGCTCCCGCCCCAACAAGCAATCTCTCTTCTTCGTGGCGGGCGTGCTTGTGCTCCTTTTTTCACTTGTGTCGCCCCTCGACACCCTGGCTGACACCTATCTCTTCAGCGCGCACATGATCCAGCACCTGCTGATGATACTCTTTGTTCCCCCTTTGCTCCTGCTTGGCACACCCGCATGGTTTGTTGAACGTCTCCTGCGTAACCCTCTCCTGGCCCGGCTTGAGAGGGTGTTGCGCAAGCCCGCTATCGCATGGCTGCTGGGGATAGGCATTCTCTGGATTTGGCATTGGCCTCTCCTTTACGATGCGGCGCTTGGGAATGAAGGCATTCATATTGTGGAGCATTTGACCTTTCTAGTAACAGCCACTGTTTTCTGGTGGCCCGTCCTCTCGCCCATAGAACGGAGCCGCATCACGCCTATTGCCGGGGTGCTGTATCTGATTCTTACTTCTATCTCCAACGCCGCGCTCGGTATCATCCTCACCTTCGCGGCGATAGGCCTTTACTCGCCTTACCTGCATCCTACAGGCGACCCACGTATACTGTCGCTCATTCGTGATAGCTGGGGCGTCTCGGCTTCCTCTGATCAAACATTAGGCGGGATCATAATGTGGGTGCCTGGCGGGCTGGTATTTCTATGCGCCGCTCTGGGGATGCTGGGCCACTGGTATTCTATGCCTGAAGAGGAGGAGGAGACAGCAATATTTACCGCGCCAACGCTGCAACAGGTAGCCGTTGCTACACAGGGGAGGAAGCAGGATGGATAATCGCAAACAAGGAGTTGGATTCTTTTTCTTTTTCTTGCTCAACGCAGAGCTTGCTTTGCTTGCGCTTCCGGCCGCTATGAGCAACTCGATCGCCCATGGCAAGGCAGCCACTCGCAAAGATAGCTCTGCGGGCGTCTCCGGCACCGGAGAGACGAAAGTGGCCGAAGAAGTGGACCTCGATGGCGAAGATGCCCCGGAGGCGCTGGCCTCAGAGGAGTCAGATGCAGCAGATCACAGCACGGGCTTCCAGCCACGCCCCGGTTGGAGCACGCCAAAGCCCAAAGTGATACCCCACCCCACTTACTGGCCCATAGTAATGGCGCTCGGCATTACTTTCTTCGCCTGGGGCGCGCTTACAACTTTTATTATCTCGATTCTGGGTCTTATCCTCTTTGGAATCGCCCTCGCCGGGTGGATAGGAGACATTCGACATGAAGATGGAAGCCACTGATAGAGAAAGCGCGGAGGAGGCTACAAACCGCGACACAGAGGAAGTAATCTCGCGCCGCAAGTTCCTGAATAAAGTGAGTCTGGGGCTTGTCGGAGTGGGCAGCGTGCTGGTGGGCGTGCCGATAATCGGATACCTGCTCGCGCCGCTCTTCAACCAATCGCCCGAAGTGTGGAGGCCTCTCGGCCCAGTAGAGCAGTTTAAGATTGGAGAGTCGGTTCAGGTGGCATTCGAGGATGCTTCACCCCTTCCCTGGGCAGGAGTTGCCGCCCAGACTGCCGCCTGGCTGCGGCGCGACAGCGAAACTGACTTCACAGCCTTCTCCGTCAACTGCACCCATCTCGGCTGCCCTGTACAGTGGCTGCCAAACGCCAGCCTCTTCATGTGCCCCTGTCACGGCGGCGTTTATTACAAAGATGGCAAGGTGGCCGCCGGTCCTCCGCCCGCCCCACTTCCCGTTTACCCGGTGCGCGTCCGCAACGGCCAGGTTGAAGTACGCGCCAGTGGTATACCGATCTCGACTTCGTAATGGCGGCAAGGATGCGTGAAACGCGGAGGGTAAGGCATAGTACGCATTACCCTCCTGAATGAGGAGCAGGAGATGAAGGTCTTCAAGGCAGCATGGCAGTGGTTTGATGATCGCACCGGGGTCGTGGGGCTGGTCAAACCGGCGTTGGAACACCCGGTCCCCCCCACCACAGGCTGGGATTACGCCCTGGGCAGCACAGTGCTGGTCACTTTCATCGTGCAGGTTGTCACAGGCATCGCCCTTTCTACCTCTTACGTTACTTCCACGCAAGATGCTTACAAGAGCTTGCAGTTCATCAGCAACCAGGCCCTTTTCGGCAACTTCCTACGCGGCCTACACTACTGGGGCGCATCGGCAATGGTGCTCTTCATAGGTTTTCACCTGGTCCAAACATTCCTTATAGGCTCTTATAAGTTCCCGCGTGAGATGAACTGGCTCACCGGGGCGGGTTTGCTCCTTTTCACCCTGGCTATGGCCTTTACGGGCCAGCTTTTGCGCTGGGACCAGACGGCTTTCTGGTCAGTTATCGTGGCGGCAGAGCAGGCGGGGCGCACGCCGCTTCTGGGGCCGCAGATTGCTCGATTCCTGTTGGCGGGCGATACTGTGGGCGGGGCCACTCTTAGCCGCTTCTTTGCTTTTCATGTATTCTTCATACCCGCGATCATCTTTCTCTTCCTCGGTTCGCATCTCCTGTTGGTGCTACGCAACGGCATTTCCGAGCCTCCGAAGATCGGGCGCATTGTAGACCCCAGAACTTACCGAGATTGGTACCATAAGATGCTCGAAAAGCATGGGGTACCATTCTGGCCTGATGCTGCCTGGCGCGATGTAGTTGCGGGGGTGGCTGTGCTGGTTGGCATAGTGGCGCTGGCGCTGGTGGTTGGCCCGCCACAGTTGGGCGCGCCACCTGACCCAACGAACCTCCAGGCTTATCCTCGCCCCGACTGGTATCTGTTGTGGTATTTCTCGGTGCTGGCATTGGTCCCGCCAAGCACAGAGTCTATCGTGATTATCTTTGGGCCGCTACTATTCGGCGTGCTGCTAATTTTGCTCCCCTTCGTCGCCAACAAAGGTGAGCGGCACCCCTTGAGGCGGCCCTGGGCTGTAGGCATTGTGCTCCTCGCTGTGCTGATTATCAGCACCCTATGGATAGCGGGCGAGACCTCGCCCTGGTCGCCCCTCCTTACCGCCCAGCCGTTGACGGCGCAAGTTGTAGGCACCACGAATGAGACGATCACTACAGGGGCTAATCTCTTCAACTCGAAGGGCTGCCAGTATTGCCATGCCATCTCAGGTAGCGGAGGTGCTCGCGGCCCCAGCCTCACCGAAGTGGGCAGCCGCCTCAACGAACAACAGATCACAATCCGCATACTGAACGGAGGCAACAATATGCCTGCCTACGGCAGCATCCTCAAACCCGAGGAGGTAAACGCCCTTGTAGCCTTCCTCAAGTCGCGCACCCGCTCGCCAGCCCAGGGTAGTAAGTGAGCGGTAGTGAGTCATGGTGTCGCTGCGCGTCGTCGCCAGCTTGACTTGGCATGCCTGGATGATATAATACCCCCACGTCTACTCTTAACCATAATTCAGGAGGAAGGTCTTATGAAAAGGAGCTTATTCGGACGTGCAGGCGCTACGCTGGCGCTTACCGTCATAGCAGTCCCGATATTGGCGGCTTGCGGCGCGACCGCTACCCCTACGGGCACCAATGCAGGGGCGCCGCCTACCGACACTGTTATGACTGTGGGGTCCACAGCTACAACTGTGATATCCGACATGACCCCAACAGCACCCGTCTCCATGACCGGGTCGCCAACCACTGGAAGCTCAACGGGCAAAAAGCTCAAGGTCGGGCTGGTAACTGATGTTGGCAAGGTCAACGACGGCACATTCAATCAGTTTGCATACGAGGGTCTCAAACGGGCCGCGTCGGAATTGGGCGTTCAGACAGCTTTTATCGAGACCCAGGCGCAAACCGACTATGAGAAGAACATGGAGCAGTTCGCCTCACAGGGCTACGACATGATAATTGGCGTGGGCTTCCTGATGGGCGATGCGATCAAGTCAAACGCCGCCAAGCATCCCAACATCAAGTACGCCATAGTAGACTTCTCCTACGATCCTACGATCTCCAATGTTCGTGGATTGGTCTTCTCCGAGGATCAGGCCGGCTACCTGGCAGGCGTACTCGCCGCGCTAATGAGCAAGAGCAACACGATAGCTGTCGTGGGTGGGCAGGAAATCCCGCCCGTGCAAAAATACGTCATGGGCTACCAGAACGGCGCTAAATCGGTCAAGCCCGACATCAGTGTCAAGCAAATCTACATAGATTCGTTCACCGACCGAGCACGCGGGGCCGAAGCAGCCAAGGACTTTATCTCTCAGGGTGCAGATGTAATCTTCGGTGCGGGCGGGCAGACAGGCTCCGGTGGCATCCAGGCTGCGGCCCAGCAGGGCGTCTGGGTTATCGGCGTGGACCAGGACGAGTATGTCACCACCTTCCAGAGCGGCAAAGCTCCAGGGGCGAACAAGATACTCTCCAGCGCCATGAAGCGGGTAGATAACGCTGTCTTTAACGCCATCAAGGATGCTCAGGCGGGCACCTTCCAGGGTGGAACCCAGCTCAACGATGCCAAGAGCCAGGGCGTTGGCCTCGCCCCCTTCCACGATGCTGACAACGACATCCCCGCTGATGTCAAAACCAGGCTCGATCAAACCCTCAAGGGCCTGGCCGACGGCACGATTCAGACAAAGGTGAACCTCAACAAGTAACCAGCAACAAGTTACGGGCGCTGAGGAGTGAGTGAAGGAAGTGGATCTACTCACTCCTCAGCACTCGTTGCTCAGTCCTGCTGGGAGCGCCATGACACCAGTCCTCGAAGTACGCAACATCACCAAGCGTTTCCCAGGCGTGCTGGCAAACGATGACGTCAGTTTTACTCTTGAGCCTGGCGAAATACACGCTTTCCTCGGCGAAAATGGCGCCGGTAAATCCACCTTGATGAATATCCTCTACGGGCTTTACTCGCCCGACGAGGGAGAAATAGTCATCAACGGTAAAAAGGCCACCATTCACGGGCCGAGCGACGCGATCCGCCAGGGCCTGGGGATGGTACACCAGCACTTTATGCTCGTGCCGACCCTCACAGTAGCTGAAAATGTGATGCTTGGTACGGAGATCACTAAAGGCATACTGCTAGACGAAGCGCAGGCCAACGCCCGCATAAGAGAGCTTTCGGTCAAGTACGGGCTTGCTGTGCCCTCTGCCGCTCGTGTGCAGGACCTGTCGGTAGGTGTGCAGCAGCGCGTTGAGATCATCAAAACGCTCTACCGAGGCGCAGCTACCCTCATCCTGGACGAGCCGACCTCTGTGCTCACCCCGCAGGAAGCCAGCGACCTCTTCAAGACGATACACGCGCTTCAGGCGCAGGGCAAGTCGATCATCTTTATCAGCCACAAGCTCGGGGAAGTGCTTGAGATCGCTGATCGCATCACTGTGCTGCGGCGTGGGCGGGTGGTTGGCACCACCGTTCCAGCCCGCACCAGTGAGGAACAGCTTGCCAACATGATGGTCGGGCGCGAGGTCAATTTGACGGTGGATAAAGGGGTGGCGCAACCCGGCTCCGTCGTGCTGGATGTGCGCGGCCTGGTTGTGCTGGACGACCGCGCGACTACTGCTGTTAACAATATGTCGCTTCAGGTGCGCGCGGGCGAGGTGCTCGGCATCGCGGGGGTGCAGGGCAACGGCCAGACCGAGCTTGTCGAGGCGCTAACGGGGTTGCGTTCCGTGCAGTCCGGTCATGTCGAGTTGCTAGGGCATGACACGACGCACGCTCTCCCACGCACCATCATTGAGGAGGGGGTTGCCCATATCCCGGAGGACAGGCACCGCTACGGGCTGGTGCTGAGCTACCCAATCGCCGACAACCTGGTGCTCTCCACTTACTACCGCGAACCTTTCGCGCATGGGGTGGTCACAGATGAGTCGAGCATCAGCATGAACGCTCAGAGGTTGGTCAAGGAGTTTGATGTTCGCACGCCCAGCATAATGACGATTGCTGCCAACCTCTCAGGCGGCAACCAGCAAAAGGTGGTAATCGCCCGTGAGTTCTCCCGCCCGATCAAGCTCCTCATAGCGGCGCAACCGACGCGGGGCCTGGACGTTGGCTCAATTGAGTTTATTCATAAGAGTATAATTCGTAAGCGAGATGAAGGCGTCGCGGTGCTGCTCATCTCAGCCGAATTGGAGGAGATTCTGGCCCTCTCTGACCGTATCGCTGTGATTTTTGAGGGCAAGATTATCACCACCATGCCCACCGCCGGCGCGAGCCTTGAGAAGCTCGGCCTGCTAATGGCGGGAATAACGAGCGAGCAAAATCCGCAACGTACTCAACCCGCCAGGCCCCCATCGGACGAAACATATGTCAACAGTGCCTGATGGCGCTCCGAGGAAAACGATACCGGCTGAGGATGGTACAAGCGGGCCGTCCGTAGGCACGGGTTTTGCCGACTACCCCCCCGCGCCGATGAGCGACGAGGGACGCTCGCGGGCCGAGCCGCCGGGTCGGGGCGCACGCTGGCGGCGGCGGCTCATCGAGCTGCTGGTGCCTTTGCTCGCTATCTTCACCGCGCTCGTAATCGGCGCGCTCATCATCTTGGCTACAGGCGCGAGCGTTACTTCAGCTTATAGCGGCCTCTTTGTAGGGGCCTTCGGTACCCCTCTGGCGATAGCCAACACCCTCGTTGAGGCCACGCCGTATATCTTCGCGGGCCTTGCCGTGGCGCTCGGTTTCAAGTGCGGCCTCTTTAACATAGGCGTCGAAGGCCAGCTTGCGATGGGCGCAATGAGCGCGGCGGTTGCGGGCTACGCAATCACCGGCCTTCCTCTGATTATCCATTTGCCCCTGGCGATCCTCGCGGGGGTGCTTGGCGGGGCGATCTGGGGCGCGATACCAGGCTTCTTGAGAGCAAAAACAGGCGCGCACGAGGTTATCACCACTATCATGCTCAACTATATCGCCCTTCGCCTCACCGACTACCTGATAAAAGGGCCGTTCCTGGACCGAAGCTCAAGCGCGCCGCGCACCCCTTTTATCGCCCCGTCAGCCGAACTGCCCTACCTCTTTGGCCCCGACTACCGATTGAACGCGGCGTTCCTCCTGGCGCTTGTCATGGTAGGGGTGATATGGTGGCTGCTCAACAAGACCACGATCGGTTTCGAGATACGCACCGTCGGCTCCAACCCCGACGCGGCGCAGTATGCGGGGATGAGCATCACCCGCAGCTTTGTGCTGGCGATGGCAATCAGCGGCGGGCTCGCAGGGCTGGCAGGCGTGGGGCAGGTGCTGGGGTTGGAGCACAACCTTAAAGCGTCGTTCTCAGCCGGCTATGGCTTCGATAGTATCGCCATAGCCCTGTTAGCGCGGAGCAACCCTATTGCTATTATCCCGGCCGCCATCTTCTGGGGCGCACTGCGTAATGGCGCGGGCCTTATGCAGTTGCAAAGCGGCATCTCAATTAACCTTATCAACATCATCCAGGCGTTGGTAATTATCTTCGTGGCTGCCGACCAGATAGTGCGCTGGCTCTACCGGATCCGTCGAAGCGGGATGGGGCAGGTGGTCTTTACGCGTGGCTGGGGAGGCTGAGTTGGCATCAGGGGAGGCACGATGACGAGGCCATTACGCCTGGACCGCCAGCGCATCATCGGGATAATCGGCATTCTGGTGGCGGTGATACTCTTCTGGCTCGTCAGCAGTAAGATCGCGGCGAACAAGGTCTCCACTCTGCGTATCACCTGGCCGAACTCCAAGCCAACGGCTCCGCCCCTGCTAGACATCCCGCTGCCCACTGTGGCGACAGTGGGCGTGGTGGCCGCGCTGCTGGTGGCGGGCGCACTCTACTTGCTTGTTCGCAATCAACCGCGCCTGGTTTCCCTCTATATGGCCGCGCTAATTTTCTCAACCATCTTTACCGTCCTTATCTGGGCGGGAGTGGGGAGCAGGGTTGACATCGTGGATATGCTTGCGCGCATGGTGCGTCTGGCGACCCCAATCGCGCTGGGCGCTCTGGCGGGGATTTTGTGTGAGCGGTCAGGTGTAATCAATATCGCCATTGAGGGGTTGATGCTGATGAGCGCGTGCGTTGGCTTTATCGCGGCGCTCATCTCTGGTAACTCCTGGCTTGGCCTCACAGTAGCCATCATCTCAGGCGGCGTGACGGCGATGCTCCTGGCGGTACTCGCCATCCACTTCAAGACCGACCAGATTATCGCCGGCACAGTGATCAATATACTGGCGGTGGGCGTGACGGGCTTCCTGCGTACTAACTTCATCCTGGGTCTGCAACAGAGCGGCCACGTCGGCAAGGAGCTTCCTGTGCTGCCCATCCCTCTGCTATCAGAGATCCCTGTGTTGGGGCCGATTCTTTTCAACAATCAGCCTGTAGCATACCTCATGCTGATCCTGGTGCCCGTGCTGAGCCTGCTGCTATTCCGCACACCCTGGGGACTGCGCACCCGCGCTATTGGCGAACACCCTCGCGCCGCCGATACAATGGGCATCAATGTCAACCGCCTGCGCTATATAAATGTCTTCTTTTCTGGGTTGGTGGCAGGGCTGGCAGGAGCCTGGTTCTCACTTGAGGCAACTTTCAGCTTCGATGACCTGATGACCAACGGCAAAGGTTTTATCGCGCTTGCGGCTATGATATTCGGCAAATGGACGCCCTTCGGCGCTCTTGGAGGCGCGCTGACTTTCAGCTCAGCCGATGCGCTTCAGATCAAAATCCAGGGTCTTAGCTTCGACCTTCCCCCGCAATTCCTGCAGATGCTCCCCTACGTAATCACCATTGTGGTGCTCGCAGGCATAATTGGCCGCGCCCGTCCCCCCGCAGCCGTTGGCAAGC
>JADMIH010000262.1 GCA_015478675.1 Chloroflexota bacterium
TAGCCACCCTGGTCGCCCAGATACTGCGCGGCAAGAACAAGCCAACGTTCACAACGCATATGGACATGGGTGACTTTGTAGTTGTGATCAATGCGGGGCAGGTTGTGGTAACCGGCGGCAAGAATTCAGGCAAAATCTATTACAGCCACTCTAACTATCTCGGCAACTTGAAGGCTGTGCCTTTCAACGAGATGATGAAGAAGCACCCGACCTTCGCCGTGGAAGCCGCTGTGCGCGGTATGCTGCCACGCAATCGGCTGGGCGCTCAGATGCTGACCAAGCTGAAGGTCTATCCCGACGAAAAGCATCCTCATGGCGCACAAAAGCCCAAAGCGGTGCGCGTGAATAGCGAAAGTGAGACCCTGGAGCCGGTGATCACAGGTTAGGGTTAGTGCATTCCGGTGCACATACTAATCCCTGATCACATGTATTACCACCAAAGGAGATATATGGATACAACACGTACAGAACGTACAGAACGTACAGAGAGGCCGGCGTATTACTACGGCACAGGGCGTCGCAAGAGCGCGGTGGCCCGTGTGCGCCTCTACCCTGGTAACGGGCAGATACTTGTGAACAGCAAGAGCACTGAAGATTATTTTGGTGGGCGTGCGCTTTACCAGCAGATGGTGAACCAGCCGTTGCAGCTCACTGATAGCATCGGCAAGTTCAATGTGACGGTAAAGGTGCTTGGCGGCGGCGTCACCGGGCAAGCCGGTGCAGTGCGTCATGGCCTGGCTCGCGCCTTGATACAGGCAGACGTAGCATTCCGCCCCGCGCTGAAAAAGGCCGGTCTGTTGGCTCGCGACGCGCGTGAGAAAGAGCGCAAGAAGGTTGGCCTGAAGCGTGCACGCAAGGCGCCTCAGTATACGAAGCGCTAATCGCGCAGGCAGGTGTAGCGTGCTTGTGCTCCTCATCTGCCCGAACTTTCCCTTGCTACAAAGGTGTAGCTAAGATTACAACAAAGAGCAAGGCAGCACAAACGTTGCCTTGCTCTTTGTTGTAGCAGAAAAGACGGCCCACTCGCCGCATCTCTCCTATTGTGGCGCTGAACACTTACCTTGAACCGTAACTGTTCAGAATAGGGGCATAGGGGCGTCCCCTCCCTCTCCCCTTGTGGGAGAGGGGCATGGGGTGAGGGTACACAGTTACCCCAAGAAGGTTGCTCCACCCCTAACCTGAACATTTGCTTCACAGTCCAATTTGACAAAGCCAATGCCAATTGGGACAATAAGATGCCGCTAGGCTGTTTATGTCAGCCATGAAAGTGTGGGTCTCTACTTGCACCTGTACAGTTGATCCTTATCTTACCACCGGGGTGTAAGGAGTTCGGGTATTATGAAGTCTAGCCCAGGGTTAACAGTTAGCAAAAAGAGAGCCAGCGGCATGCCCGCGCTCCTCTTCTTTGGCCTCCTCCTCTGCTCACTCGCAGCGCTGGCGATGGCCCTGCCCCACGGCGCGCGCGCGGGCATGCCCACTGGCAGCCTGGCCCAGCCGTCTGACCCCGGAGCACCCACCAAGAAGGTTCAGCGCCCGCCGCAGAGCGCACAGCGTGCGGCCTCAGGCAAAGCTTTGCCTTATGAAAGCGCCCCACAAGCCCGGCCTCGTCTGCCTGCTCGCACAGGCGGCCCCGATGCTTTCGGCTACGTCTTTGCTGACGACCGCGACCCGGGTGGCCCCTCCTATAATTACCAGCCCGCGAGCAACCGCATAGCCGACGCCGCCTGGAAAGCAACGCCTTACGCGGGTACTCCGCTGGACGATGGCGTGATCACCACAACCCTCCCTTTTGCTTTCAGCTTCTACGGCAGCAACTACACCAGTATGCATATATCCACTAACGGTAACGTCCACTTCGGGCCACCTAACAACTACTTTACAAACGCTCAATCAGGCCGCTGCATCCCTTCCAACAGCCAGTACGTGCCCCAGGCGATGATCGCCCCTCTCTGGTTCGACTTCGTGGTGCCTGATAGCTCACAGACAGGAGGCGTCTACACAGACGTAGTGGGCACATCGCCCAATCGCACATTCATCGTGGAATGGCGCGACGTCTACGAATATGCTTCTCCGGCAGATAACGCCACACTTGAGCTTTTGCTTTCCGAAGACGGCACCATCGTTTTCCAGTATCAGACCCTCAACGGCTCCGATACCACAGGCGCGCAGGGTCAGGTGGGCATCCAGAACGCCGACGGCAGCATCGGGCTGCCCTATTCCTGCTACCAGGACGCGCTCACCGAGCAGCGCGCCATCAGGTATGAAGTGCCACAGGCAGCTTTCTTCACACCACCCACAGCGCAGCAAGGAGGGGCGCCCGGTGCGCTAATCACCTACAATGAGCTCCTTGCCAACCAGACGGGGATCGACAACTCGTTCACCATAACCCCCAGCGGAAACCGGTGGGCCACCAGCGTCAGCCCTGCTAACACAGGCATTGTGCCAAGAGGCTCGTCCGTAGGCGTAACTGTGCGCGTGCAGATCCCACCCGGCACGCCGATAGGCGCGATGGATGGGGTCACTATCACCGCCAGTGCCAGCCTGCCCGTGCCAGGCGCTTACACCGCCACTGCTGTGCTGACCACCAGCGTGAGCACCAACGGAGTTGACTTTGCACCTGCCAGACAAACGCGCTCCGGCAACTATGGCTCACCCGTTACTTACACTGTACAACTGACAAACCGCTCAGGCCAGGCGAACAGCTTTGTGCTGGGGGAGGAAGGCAATAGCTGGACCACCACAATTGTGCCCACTCAAACAGGCAGTATCGCCGCCAACGCCACAACACCTGTTACAGTTACAGTAAACATCCCACAGGGAGCAACCCTGGGAGCAAGAGATGTAGTGACCGTCACCGCTACAGGCCAACAGCCTGAGCCAGGCCAATACTTCGGCGTTACGGTGATAACCACCACGGCAGGCATCTGGCAGCGCCAGACCTCGATGCCTGCACCGCGCAGCCGCGCTGCCTCTGTCCTATTCCCGTCCAACAACCACATTTACGTCCTCGGAGGGGAATATAACAACGGCGCTACCGACCTGCCTGTTGAGGAGTACGATCCCCTCGCTAATAGCTGGACAGGCCGGGCCAACCTTCAGGTGGGTGTTAGCAATGTGGGCGCTGCCGCCATAGGAAACATTATCTACATTCCAGGGGGCTACAGCGCCGCGCAGGGCGCAACACAGAGCGTCCTACAGGCGTATTATCCGCTCGAGAACCGTGCGGAGATTATTACCACAGACCCCCTACCCGCCCCGCGCTTCGGGTCGGGCGTGGCCGCCTTCAACGGCAAGCTGTACGTTATCGGAGGCAGCGACGACTCCCTTACCGGCACAAACAGCGTCTACGAATACGATCCGGCGCGACAAGCAGGGAGCAGATGGCGGGCAAAAGCCTCGATGCCCACAGCCCGCCTCTATCTGGGTGCAGCCGTAGTTGACGGCACTATCTACGCCATTGGCGGCCTGCCCGGTGATCTTACCGACCTCGCCACTGTGGAAGCATACAACCCCGCTACCGATAGCTGGAGCGCCAGGCATTCAATGAGCTTGCCGCGCGGTGGCGTCGCGGCGGTTGGTGTAGATAGCAGGCAGCCGGGCTGTGGCGGCTTCCTCTACGCGCTTGGGGGCGGCTGGACAAACTACACCGCCAGCGCCGAGCGATACAACCCGGCCACCGACAGCTGGCAGCCGATCTCAACTATGTCTGTCCCCAGGCGCAGTCTCTTTGGCGCATACAGTCCCATTACAGAAGCGCTGGTTGCTCTCGGCGGCTGGACGGGCGACTACCAGAGTATTGCCGAAACGATACAGTGCAACGGCGATTACACGCCCCCACCGCCGCCCACTCCCGGACCCAGCCCTTCTCCTAGCCCTACCTCTAACTGCACCATCTCCTTCTCAGACGTGCCACCCTCAAATACCTTCTACGCCAGCATAG
>JADMIH010000263.1 GCA_015478675.1 Chloroflexota bacterium
CTCCCAGATGAAGCTTCTGCCCCTGATACGAGTTTCCGATTCCTACCTCACTCTCCTCCTGTTGTTCGTCTGAGTCTGATGCGTAGCTCCCCGTATAACCCGTGCCATAAACACTTGACTCCTGCGCAGATTGCTGTAGCTGCTCTGGTTCCTGCATTTGCATGCTCTTCGCTCCTTCTTCTAATAAAGGCCCTCATGGCTACTCTCTTTTTCTGACCTCTCTTACTAAAGAATACGTAGAAGGGCTGCAATTGTTCTAATTCTGATGCCCTACCAAATTTGGTAGGGCATCGAAATGTGGGGTAAAGAGCAACAGAAGATCTGACATCCGGTTGGATGCCAGATCTTTGTGTGCCACTTGTTAGCGTTTGCGCAGGAAGGCGGGAATATCGATTACGTCACCGGAGGGGGCGTTGCGATTGCCTTGCGGCAGTCCAAAACCCTTCTGGTCTAAGCGACGAATAGGTCGTTGCTGACGCTGATCGCTGGAAGAACGCTGTGATGGCTGCGCCTCTGGCTCAGGGACAGGGAGACGGCCATGGGTGCTACTACCAGAGTTGGTAGAGACAATTGGCTCCTCCTCGTCTATGTCATAGATATCCTCGCTTACATCACGGGCGATGGCCTGACGAACTGGCTCCTGTTGCGGCGTACTATACCTGCTGTCGCGATGCATGGCTTCCTGCGACTGCGGAGGCAGCATAGGTCGCTGGCGCATCGGCTCCATAGGTGGCAGGTTTCCCTGATGCTGCCGATTGTCGCCTTGTGCCGCATAGGTAGGCTGGACAGCGTTAGGGTATCCAGGCTGCACTGGTTGTACAGACTGCTGGACAGGGCGTGCCGGATCGGTTGGATGATTCATGACATTCATCGGGGGCGGTGTCACTGGCAACGAACCGTAGCCTTGCTGGTGCTGGCGAGGTGGCGGCATATTGCTATTGCCGTTGTTGCTCATAGGCGCGGACGAGACCGGGTAGAGCATGCTGCGGTCGTATGGCACGCGACTCTGCTGTAGCTGTGATACTGGCAGAGAGATGGGTGGACGTGCCACGCCATCGAAGCCGGTGGCGATGACGGTGATTTTCACTTTGCCATCAAAGGCCGAATTTTGCACTGCGCCAAAAATGATATTGGCTTCCTGGTGTGCAGCCTGGCTGATGATATCGGCAGCTTCGTTGACTTCCCACAGCGTCAGGTCCATGCCGCCGGTGATATTGAAGAGGACACCGCGTGCTCCGCTAATATCAATGTCCAGCAACGGGCTGGCGATGGCGATACGGGCGGCATCGACCGCACGAGAATCGCCTGTAGCCTCACCGATGGCCATTAAGGCGGAGCCTGCCGAAGACATAATAGTTTTGACGTCGGCAAAGTCCAGGTTAATCAGGCCGGGTACAGTGATCAGATCGCTGATACCCTGAATGCCCTGGCGCAGGACGTCATCGGCAAGGCGGAAGGCCTCCGAAAGCGGCATTTTCTTGTCGGCGACCTGCAACAAGCGATCGTTCGGTACAGTGATCAAAGTATCGACATGTTGTTTCAGGTTGGCGATGCCTTCTTCGGCGGCGAGGCGTCGTTTGCTCCCCTCGAAGGCAAACGGCTTGGTAACGACGCCGACCGTTAAGGCACCGACCTCGCGGGCGATCTGTGCCACCACGGGGCTGGCACCGGTGCCGGTGCCACCACCCATGCCGGCGGTGATGAAGACCATATCTGAGCCTTTGAGTACCTCGTACAGTTCTTCGGCATTTTCTTCGGCTGCTTTAGCCCCCACACCAGGGTTGCCGCCCGCACCGAGGCCACGGGTAAGCTTGTCTCCGATACGGATGGTATGAGGAGCGTCGGTGAGCAGCAAGGCCTGGGCGTCGGTATTGATGGCGATAAACTCAATCCCCACCATATTCGCCTGGATCATGCGGTTGACCGCATTGCTGCCTCCGCCTCCGACTCCGATAACACGGATCTGGGCGAAGCCTTCTACTTGATGATTTCCCATTGGTACCATTTTCGTGGCCCCCTTTTTACGGAATAAACGCACGTAACCAGCGTCCGAGACGGGACGCGAATCCCATTGCCCCACTCTCCTCTTGCTCGTCTTCTTCAACGAGGAAGGAGGTGTGAGTCAATGCCCATTGCAAAAGACCGACCGCCGTCGCATAGGCGGGACGAGAGATCGAATCGGACAGGCCGTGCAATCCAAGTGGCGAGCCGATGCGGGTCGGTAGGTCCAGTATTTGTCCAGCCAGGCTCTGGATACCGGGCAATTCAGCGGTGCCGCCTGTGAGCACAAGGCCAGCAGGCAGCAGTCCATCATAGCCAGATTTCCGAATTTCCTCGTGAACCATCTCAAACAGTTCTTCGACGCGGGCCTGGATAATCTCGGCCAGCAATTTGCGTGGCACCAGGTCATCACAGTCCGGCATAAATTGTGCCAGCTCGATCATGTCGTCATCGGCGATGGTGGAAGGATCGCAGTGCCCGTAGGTCACTTTGAGTTCTTCCGCCACACCAAAGGGCAGACGCAGGCCGATGGCAATGTCGCTGGTAATCAGGTTGCCCCCGATTGGCAACACAACCGTCTGCCAGATAGCTCCATCGGAGAAGACGGCGATATCGGTGGTACCGCCACCGATATCGACGAGGGCGACTCCGAGATCGGTCTCGCCATCCACCAATACGGCCTCACTGGAGGCCAGCGGCTCCAGGACGAGATCTTCGATTTCAACCCGCGCCTTATGCACACACTTAATTAAGTTGTGAATGGAGGATACCGCCCCGGTGATGATGTGGGTCTCCACCTCAAGGCGGAAACCGGACATACCAATGGGGTTCTTGATGCCCTCCTGTCCATCGACGACGTAGCCACGCGGAATCACATGGATCACCTCGCGATTCGCAGGGATGGCAATGGCTCGTGCGACTTCGATAGCGCGGCTAATGTCGTTTTGGATAATATCCCGGTGACTGGGCGAGATAGCGACAAAGCCTTTGCTATTCTCCGAGGCAATATGGCTGCCAGCAATCCCCACATAAGCTGTGGTAATTTTCTTTCCTGAAAGGCGTTCAGCACGATCCAGCGCCGCTGCAATGGAAGTGACGGTCTCCTCAATGTTCACCACCACCCCGCGGCGCAAACCCTGTGAAGGGCAGGTGCCAACGCCAACAATATTCAGCTTCCCGTCGCGGTCTAATTCGCCAACGAGAACACAGATATTTGTTGTTCCGACGTCGATACCGACGATCACCCGCTCTTGCACGATACACGCTCCTATCGGGCGGTAAATGTGTTCCAGGGAGACTTCATCTCAGGTCAGGCCAATAGCATCTGCTGGTGCTATTGCTTGAGAATGTTCCTTCCCAGCCCTACGAAATTTACCTTACTTTAACTCTTTAACGTATAAACAGGACGAAGGCCGAAGCGCAGATCAACGGTTGCCAGATTGAGTTGCTGCTGCTGCGCTAATGCGAGAATTTGCTGGAGTTCTATGAGCCGATTGTGCAGCGGGTTAGGGTCATTTGGTCCCCCCAGGTACGCTAACCACCCTGACTTACTATCGACGACATATGAGCCATTCACTCCCACCGTTGCTTGCCCTCCAACTCCTTGTGCCCCAACTCCCTGCCCTACCACTACTCGCTGCCCATCGGTAGGCTGTGCTGGCGTGCTATTCACGTAGCGCAAGGTAAAGTTGGTCAGTCCTGTCACTTTGGGTAAGCCCGCTAACGCGGCGGTAGCAAAGGTAATATCGGCCTGATTTAACTGGACGCCTGGACGTATGATCTGGGCGGTGGCTCCTTTGCTACTTTTCCGCATATCTACCACGGTCATGAGTGAAGCGGTGCCGATCGTATCGCTGAGCGGGGCAATCACTATGCCGTTGTTATCTACACTAAACGTGCC
>JADMIH010000264.1 GCA_015478675.1 Chloroflexota bacterium
AGTCGCGCCTGCGGCTTGGCTTGCTGCACCTCAAGCGCACACTTAGCAAGCAAGGCATTGTCGGGGTATAGTCGGTACTGACTGCATCAGAAAGTAAAGTAGGCCCCTACACCTTTCCTACCTCCCCTTTGCCGACACTGATTGGTTGGTCTTCCTCTCCCTGAGCTGTCTCGTTAAAGCCAGGGGCGTCCTTTTTTTCACGTCGCATGCACGTCTCCCACCTCTGTGCCAGCAGCCTTCCGAGCATATTCGCGGGCACTATGGGCGAACGGTGGCGGATCTACCTGCGCGAGAAGCTCAAAGAGCTGAGGGCACGCAAACAAAAACTGTTACCGCACGTCGAATAAATCCGAGCGGCTCACGCTGATCTGGATATGGCCTATCACCTCTCCCAGGCGTTTGTCTCGATGTTGGCCGAGCACTGTGCCCAGGACCTGGAGGGGTGGCTCATCCGAGCGAAACAGAGTGGCATTCGTGGACTGAAAAGCTTTGCACAAGGGATTCGTCGGGATTACGCCGTAGTACGCGCGGCGTTCACTTCAGAATGGAGCAATGGGCAGGTCGCGGCTCAGGTAAACTGTTTGAAGCTACAGAAAAGACTGATGTTCGGTCGAGCGAATTTTGATTTATTACGGCTGCACGTCCTGCGCCGTACGTGAGGCTGCCTCTTGGAGCATCGCGGCTCGTTCCAGCCGCCCCAGCTTTAGATATGCCTGAGCTTCGTATGCCAACGCCAGTACGGGGATTTCCATGTCCTCAACGTGGACAAACTGTCGGTGACTCTTGAGATCCACCGGGGTCTCCCAGGTGCTGTCTTCCAGTCGCTTCTGAATGTCACCCATGATTTCTACGACGATGCCCTCGATCAGCAACGCTCCAAAGTGCGAGCGTATGCGCTCAGTAGAGGAGAAGGTCACTTTTCGGCTCACTTGTGAGGAGAAACGACGTTCGACTTCGTAGGTTCCCTCTGTATCTGTCTGGATGTCAATATCATGTGGTTCAAGAGGGAGACCTTGGAGCGCAAAACTGAGGCTCCCAGTTACAACCCAGGTGACCTTGCTGCCTTTCAATTCAGCGAAGAGCTGACGGAGCACGACCATATATGCCGATTGGATCACTCGCTTCTCCCTGTTTCTATCTGAGAGGCTTGCCCAGGTTTCCAGAAATCTTCTTCAGGCCAACGCCAGGCTCTTTCGATACCAGTAATGCAGCGCGGCTGCTTCTCGATCTCCTGTAGTTTACCCGCAAACAGGAGGTTTTGTCGAAGCAACCAGACTCACTTTTTTCAACGGTGCGCCCTGGACGCCATCGGTTACGTCCTGTTCGCTTTCCGCCAGGAACAGGAACTGATTCTATCTAACAGTTTCTGTGCAAATTGGTGGTAGAGGAATCTGTTCATGCGAACAGTCAAGGGGCACACCAAGCACTTCTGAAGTGCTTAGTGTGCCTCTGTGCCGCTCCATGCAACGGTACTGCGCCCTACTTATTGGCTCACGACCACCTTCACCTGAGCGTTGGAGCCGCAGGGGGTCGAGACGAACACCTCGCGTCCGGCGTTGGTGTCACGTATGACGTAGGTTGCGGGCGAGCCATTGAGCGTCACGCTCTGAACAGTGCTACCGCTTGGTAGAGTTGCGCCGACATGCATGGTACAGGTGTTGCCATGAGATGTCACTGTGGTCGTCCAGCTTTTCCCGCTGTGCGTGGCCGTGACGTTGATATTGCCTTTGCCAACCAGAATGTCGTTTCCTGATACGGTCGTCTGGCCAGAGGGGACGTTTGGAAGTACCTCGAGCAGTCCATCGCCAAGCTGGGGATCGACCCCAAGCTGCTGATGGACAACGGGCCACAGTACTCCATAGGTGCCCCATGCTTGCTCAAGCGACGAACGCTCATTGAATGGCTGGTTGATGTTCGCGATGAAGTCCGGTGACGGACCAATCTCTGGCATCATCCCTGGCTGCTCTTCGACTGGACCGAGTTGGAGTTGCGCCAGATCGTCGGTGTAGCGTTGTTGCTGACCGGGACCGAGCAGACCGTAGTTGCCAAGTGCCACGGCCATCACCCCTGTGTTGAGGGTATACGCCTGCTGCGACTTGACCTGGTAGGTACCGGGGTCGCATCCTGGACCGCCCTCGACATACATGCCCCACTGCCCCGAATAACAGGATTTTTCGCGCAATGCGAGTGCCTGCTGTGCGGTGGTGGTAGGTACGAGCCCCGGTTGTTGCACTCCGCCCTGATACAGTTCAGCTTCCATGGGAGTGATGCCCGTCCACCATCTCTGCATGAGCGGCTGGTTGTTGGGGTCGGTGAGCGAGTCAGCGTACTGCGGAATGCTCGGCAGCCACCAGGCACCCTGGAAGGCACGTTCCATCGCCGCAGCGTGGTTCAATGCCCACTGTTCCGTTGCCGTGTCATGCTTACTCGCCGCCATGTCGGCGAGGTCGAGTAGGCCGCGGATGGTGTAGACAGCGACATCAACCTGATCGGTACCCAGCACACTAGACTCGACGTTGCCATTTCCGTCGGGCCACACATCGTCGTCGGATTTGGGCAGATTGACCATGTACTGCATATTGCGCACGGTGAACGCGTACATTTGGTCGCGGAAGGCTGAGTCACCAGTCCAACGCCACACCATCGCAACCGCCGTTGGGAACTTGGCGGTCTCGTCTATGTCACCCGGCTCATCGTTCAATCCAAAGTACACCGAGCCGTCGGTGACTGTCTCATGCACGACCTTGCCGGATTTGTGGTTGGCGATGTCACTCACGGTGGCGAGTGAGCGCAAGCCGTCCTCGGCAATGGCGAACTGCCCGGCGGCGAGCAGCGCATACATTGTGTACTCCTGGTCAGTGGCGAACATCCACGGGTAGTCTGGGAAGCCGGCACCTTCAAAGCGGATACTCGGCAGGGTCGCGATCGGCGCGGGGTACAGTGTGCCCTCCTCGGTCGGACGGATTTGTACGTTGTCGGCCTGCTGCGTGAGATCGGCGAGGTTCTGCTTACTCCAGGTGACGGCAGCGGCGAGCGTCGGATCGGCTGGGAGCGACACCTGGGTCTGGCTGTCCAGCGCGAGGCGCGTGGAGACCTTGGCCTGTAGCTCGCTGGACGGGTTCGCGCTCGCCGCCTGATACTCGGACTGGGCCGCGCCCAGCCCCTGGTCTGAGCCGGCTACCGTGAACCAGACTGTCAGGCTAGTTTTGGCGTGCGGCTTGAGCGTGTAGGTCAGTTCGCCGCCCGCGCCCTTGCCGTAGGCAGTATCGTCGCAGCGAAATATGTCGGGTTGCGAAGATACCGGGCAGATCACCGGCGGGTCTTGTGGACCGCGGAACGCGCTGCCCGTTACTCCGCTGTCCGGGGTGAGGTCGGTCGCACCGACGATAGCCGCCCAACTGTGGGGTGAAGCGTTGGGAACCGGCGGCGTCCCATTCTCCTGGAAGACCAGTTGATTGCCGTTGAACGTCGCGGTATCAGGGAGGTTGAATTGTGTCTGGTCGGGCGTCGTGAACCCCCATGGGTACGCGCTCATGAGTTCGGAATGGGCATCGACATTGAGTTTAAACGGAGCGGAGTTGGATGTAGTGAACGTGAGCCCGAACTCTACGGCACGTCGCCCGTCAGGGGCGAAATCGGTGCGGGTGATCTGCACGCCGCCTGTCGTTGGCAGGGCCATTTGATCGTAGCCAAAGCCTGATGTGAAGCTCGTCGCAGGCCCGATCCACTGACCGTTGATGCCAAACCAGATACCGTCAAGTAGCTTGATTGGCGGAGACCAGATGCCACCCATTTCGCCGCGAGTGTGGAAGCCCAAAGCCGGGTAGCGGCCATCCTCGCTGCCGATTTCGTAGGCGCGGTCAC
>JADMIH010000017.1 GCA_015478675.1 Chloroflexota bacterium
CTTTTCGCTCGTTGCCTGTATCTGTCGAATTGGGGTTGCATCCACATCAACCCTCGAAGACCTGTAGTGTGCAAAATCCCGTCCGTGCATAGGCCAGGTGCTATGCAGCTTGCTCATGAGTGCCGTAGTAATCGTGGATCATACCGCCCAGCATTTCCCGCCAACGCAGTCTAGCTCCCTCGATTGGTTGTTCTTCTGCCAGCGGCAGCGGCGCTCGTTGGCCGATACCCTGATGTGGACGCCTTTGGCTGTGATACTCTATATGTTCAATTAGCATGCGCTGTAGATTCCCCTCGCTGATGATCAGCAAGTGGAGTCTAGCTCCAGTGGTGGATTTTGCAGTACTCGTCGCTGCGATGGGGTAGAATGAGTCGGAGAGCGGTTACCCCGCCTCGGGTAAGGCATCCACAGCATCGTGTGGAGTGGGCCGGGTAAGGGATGAAGAGATGGACACGATCACCTACCCGAACCCGGGTAGCCGATCCCAACTATCGCATGTATCGCATACCCCACCTCGGGTATGTGTTCGGGCTGATCACCTACCCCAAGCCGGGTAGGTGATCGAGCAAGAGAGGGTCTATGACGAACGACATCGATAGCACAAACGCACTCGCCGAACAGGATGCGAGCGAGCCTCGGCAGTCTCCGTTTGACCAGCTGCGCCGGGAGACCGAGGAGGGCGTGGAGTACTGGTCAGCGCGGGACCTAGCGAAGATACTCGGCTACACCCAGTATGACAAGTTTCGCAATGCCCTCCAGAAAGCTATGACAGCCTGCGAAAACTCCGGCCACGACATAGCGGACCACTTCGAGCCGTTCACCAACGTGGCCGTAGGAGGCAAAGGGGCCCGCCAGCGGGTAGAGGATATCCGCCTCTCCCGCTATGCGTGCTACCTTACGGTGCAGAATGCCGATCCCACCAAGCCTCTCGTGTCGATGGGGCAGACCTACTTCGCCGTGCAGACCAGACGCGCCGAAGCGATGGACCTGCAGATAGGAACTATGACCGAGGACGAGCGGCGGTTGTTCCTGAGAGACCAAGTATCGAAACAAAACCGGCGTCTGGCCGAGACAGCGAATCTCGCAGGGGTGGAGTCCCGCGACTTCGGTATATTCCAGGACCATGGGTACATGGGGCTGTATGGTGGACTACGCAGCGGGGACATCCACCGGCGCAAGGGACTTAAGCCGTCAGAACACATCCTGGATAGAATGGCGAGCGAGGAACTCGCGGCTAACTATTTTAGAGCCACGCAAGCGGAGGCCAAGCTGCGCCGGGACGATATCCAAGGCAAACACGCAGCCAACCGGACCCACTACCAGGTGGGCAGAGAAGTGCGCGAGACTATAGTGCGGCTCGGTGGTACGCTGCCGGAGGACGTACCCACGCCCGATACGGACATCCGCCAGCTAAAGCGTGCTGCAGCCAAGCGGCTGAAGAAGGCCGAGCAGTCTCAGCAGTCTCAGCAGTCTCAGCAGCTTCCCGCTGGAAATGAAGTCGACACCAGCGGTGAGACTACCTGATCACGGCTGATTAGGCCCGCCGGAACAATTTACAACGCTAGACCTTAATAACTCGAATAGCCACATCAAGCTGGCATTCGGATGGTATTACGGCCACTGCAGGAATTCTGCCGGCGGTACCTCGGCTTGTCGGCAGACGATACCGAAGTATCCGAGCTATCTTTGGTCGCCCCCTTTGGATTGGACGCTATTTGGACACTATTTGTGCGTCAAGCTCTGCTGTAAGGCCATCCGCGCACGCAGGTACCTCGCCAAACGCTTCATGCTCAGCTTGCTTGGTGCAGACATACGGCTCAGGTCGATTTTGTCATCGAGATCGGCTAGCTTGACCCTGGTAGCTAGAGCGTTGAGTTTTATGCGCTCAATGAACGCCTCATATGGCTCTCCGGGCTGTCGCGTCAAGCAGTCCACCGTCTCCAACACCTCCTGCGGGTATCCTGCCCGCCCCAAGTCTTCGAAAGTGAGGGTGGAATCATTCAGCACATCGTGCAGCACGGCGGCTATCTCGTCCAGATTCTCAACGTGTTTCGAGTACGAGCCCACCCGCAGCATCACTCTGAGGGCGTGAAGAATATAGGGCGCACCTGCTCTATCCCTTTGCCCGCGATGTGTCTGTGTCGCAAGCAATATAGCATCTTCTAGCGTGGGATATGTCTCACCTACTGCCTCTACCGACCCTACCGCCTCCACCATCTCTATTGTCTCCGGTGCCGCTTCAGGTAGCTTCTGAGCTTCGAGGTCCTGCCGTTCACCAGCACCATGCAACTGCCCATGCCCGCCGCGCCCGCCGCACAACGCCGCTAGCTCCCTGTAAGCGTGAGTAGTAAGTTGGCTAGGTGCTTTCCCAAGCTCGCTAGAAAGTACTTCACGGCAGCTAGCGAACACCTGCTGCACCTTCACCCGGTTGCCCAGGTGAGCATGGCAGCGCATTGCTCCCACGTAAGCAGACTCGTTATGCCGGTCCTCCCTTACTGCTTGCATGTAGTAGCCTAACGCACGCCGCCAGGCGTCCTCTTCGTTCACATCCCTGACAGCCCCTCCATTTCGTCTTTCCCAGTGGTTGAGCGCCACGCGCTCCCAGAATGTGGACCGGTCCAGCAGGACGCCTACGTATCTTTCTCGCAGCCTTACCGCTTCCTGTGCTATTGCCGCAACCCCCCCGATTCCACAGTCCATCTCTCCCCGATATAACTCGATCGCTTGCCCTCGCAGCGTAAACGCAACCTGCGCTGCCTGGGGATCGTCGGGGCGATTGGAGTACCTTTCGGCCTCCGAGAGCCTGTCCTCAAAATCCCAGATATCGCACCACGTGCCATCAGGCAAGCTGTAGGAAGTCTCTCCAATGCCGCCCTCCGTCTGGGATACTACTATGTCATGCCAGCCCGCCGCTTGCCTGATGCGGTATACCAACTGGCGAACATTGTGGGTCACGGTAGCTACGGTAGCTGTTGTTGCCACTGTACCCTCCCTGGCCTCCCTGGCCTCCCTGGCCTCCCTGGCCTCCCTGGCCTCTATCATTGTCTGCTCGTGCCTTTGCTCGTGCCTTTGCGCTTGCCCGGAGGAGAGTTCCACTCCGGCACCATTTGCACCTGTGGCACGCGGTGGGCGTATCAGTGCGATCTCAGGAAGTCGCAAGTCAGGGGGGGAATTCTCGCCCGAAAGGAGGGCTGACAGTCGATCGGGTCGTAGCCCATAGCGGTACAGTGCTAAGAGGCACAGCACGGAGCGTAGCCGCTCAGGTCGCTCCAGGCCCTCTACCCTAACCCCATCTATCGTGACCTCAACACCGCCGAGAAATCTCAGCGACAGCCTGTGGGTGTGGAAACGGCGAGGGGTGATCTCTTCTATCGAGTAACTCGATGCTTCCATCTTCAGGGGGGCCGTTTGCAGGTAGTCCAGGATCGCCGCGGACTTCCTGCCCCCGTATACCTGCATGAGCATACCGGCCAAACCGCGCTTCCTGAACTCGGCGTGCGAAAGCCTCTGATAGAGCACGTCCGGAGCCGCGTCCTCCAGCCCCAGCTCCCTGATCCAGTTGCCCATGATAGCCCTGGCACGCTCCGGTCCTTGCTCATCCTTCCAGTAATTATATGGGAATTTTTGGTGTGGCATGTCTGGCCTCAACTCGATCTATCCCGGTCTTCCCGGTCTTCCCGGTCTCCCTGGTTATCCCGGTGATCCTGGTGTTCATGTTGATCGTAGCGCACTTTGACCTACTTGCTGTCTTTGTAGCTTGCCCTTCTCCGTACCAAAATCGGGCGATCGTAGCGATACTCGAGCCACTTACCCATAATGCACCCGGCTCGCTAACGGCGAAACAGAGAGTTGCTTCATATCTATAGTCTTCCCGCAGCCTAAGCACGACGCTGCCAAGCCGACAACATGACAACGTGCAACCCCTCAACCTAAAGATCCAACGTGGCCTGCACGTACTTAGGTGCTCTCTCTCGTCCAGGTAGCACCTGAGCCGTCGGCGATACCCAGACTACTTCAGTCCGAGATTGGAACCTGAGTGCTCCTTTGCCCTGTAATCCGGACTTCCGAGTCCTGCCGACTGCGTAGCATAATGTAGGTAGCTCAACACGCCTCCAGCCCGCCTGCTCCAACGGGCTGTAAATTGAGTTTCGATACCCGGATAGGAGCGCTTTCCCCTTCATATTCAGCAGGGCCTCGACGAGTTGTCGATGCTGGGCATCGTTCATCTCAAATGTGTATCTGCCTGAGCGGCGGGTGCTCCTGACGAAGGGCGGGTCCAGGTAGAAGAGTGTGTCAGGCGTGTCGTACCCCGTCAACACTTCCAGCCAATCGCCGTGTTCGACCTGCACAGACCTCACTCGCTCAGCTATGGCGGGCAGCATGTCAACTATTGAGAGCCACTGTGAAACCGCATTGGCCATCCCTCGGCGCGAAGTGGCAATGCTGTGACCCCAGCTGCGCCCGAGTTCACCGGCAAAGCTCATACGCGCTATCACATACCAGCGATAGGCACGCTGCACATTGCCGTAGTCACTGCATTCACTGCATTCACCGCGGTCATCGTAAGCAGCATGATTAGCACGTTCACTACGATTTCCACGGTAGTCTCGCCGGCTGGTACGCCACCTTGCCCGATGCTTACAATACTCCTCTCGGCTGTACGGGGTAAGTGCAGCCAGGAGGTAGAATCTCTCGAATTTCCGAGGGTCGCGCAGCACCCGAAAGAAGTTCACTATGTCGCTGTCGAGGTCATTTATCACCTCGACAGGGGAAGGTGGCTTTGCAAAGAGACATGAGGCTCCTCCGCAGAAAGGTTCAACGTAGCATTGGTGGGGAGGAAAGAGCGGCACGATCTTGCGGGCGAGAATACCTTTACCGCCAAACCAGGTGATCGGGGAGCGCAGTCTGTCCCCGCGCCGATCCTGTGCTGAACTGCCCCCAACGGTGCGCTCAATGCTCTCAATACCCTCCATGCCCTGAACACCATGAACAGTAAAGCCCTCTTCTGTTGTAGCCAACTGGCCCGTGGCCAACCGGCGGGGTGCAATTGAAAATGCCATGAACGCTCTCACGTTGCTCTCTCGCTGCCGACCTCATTTCTAGCTCACTCGCTGGACTCTATGGAGTACACTTGTGCCTGCCGACATTGGCCACGGGCATTGCTCACAACGAGTAAGGAGTAAGGAGCGCGGCGATTTGGAGCTGTTTGGCTCCGACAGATTATACCCGTGGCTGTTGGACCGCCCGGTCGACGTCGCTGCCAACATGCAACAGGGCCTTGCATTGCTGATAGGCCCTGACAACATCCTCTCCTGGCGGCTGCACAAGATCGGCGTGCAGTACATCCTGGCATCGAGTGAACAGCCGGTCCACTCCCCTCGCATTGCCGAGTTGCGCATAGCACTCCATGGCGTGTACGTATGCCTCTTCGTGGTAGTTGTCCACCTTCAGCACGCGCTCATAATTACGTTGCGCCTCACGCCACATCGTCTGCACCTCCGGGTGGACTGAGTGAGCGGGCGTGGAGGTGGGAGTGGGTATCTGCAGCCCGCCCGGATCCAGGGCAGAGGCCTGAGCCACTTGCGCCATTTGCGACAATTGCCGTCTGAGGGTCTCGGCATTTAGCGCTTTTGCGCGCCAGTAATCCCCCTGCTGCAGAGCAGCACACATATACCGCTCTTCCAGCACGCGGGCTGCCTGCGCTATGCAGCCGTTGTTCGAGCCTTCACAGAACTCACCCCTGTACAGTTGAAGCGCTTCCTCCCGAAGTGCGGCAGCCCGATCCAGGACGCTGTGCCTCGCCTCGCTCTCCACCTTCTCCACTTTGTCCGACTTCTCCATCTTGTCCTTCGCATCACTTGATGCCGGCTCCACAAACTGCACCGGTGCAGCCGCTCGCGTAAGGAGCCGATCCGCCTCGTCCAGCTTGTCCTCGAACTGCCACAGGTCACAGATTGTGTTGTCCGGCAGCCGGTAAAGGTGCAGACCCACGCCGGACTTCATTGGCGATTGGATGATGCCGCACCAACCTGTCTTCTTCCTGGCCTGCCCCCGAACACCCCAGACCAGATTGCGCACGTAGTGAGGGCTGAGGGTCTCGTCTTCGTACTGGTGAGCGGCCATGTTCAGCGAGCTTGCCAACCGCGTACCGCCCAGGCCTGCCCGGTGCAGAGCCAGCAGATGGATCACCTGGCTCCGGCGATCGCTGCGCTCCAGCTCGGCTATCCGGACGTCATCGATATACATCTGCGGGCGACCCAGCAGGTAAATCCTCAGAGTGTGTTGTGCGCCCACGGAGCCGCCAGCGGCCGTGGCAGCTGTGGCAGCTGTGGCAGAGGCGGATGCACCCATGGCGGATTGAGCGAGCAAAGAGCGAATATGACGGTTCCCAAGGAAGCTTTCGCCTCCAGAGGCAGTGACCTGGCCATCCTGGCCATCGTCGGATGAGCGCGCGGCTCTGGCCAGCGTGCTGAACTGGCTTGCCGGGATGCGCCACGTACCCCCGATCCGCACCCCCGTGATGGTACCTCGCCTGAGTTCCCTGCGTACAGTCGTTACATCGCATCGCAGGATCAGCGCCGCCTCACTCACACTCCACACCGCCTGGCGACCTATGTCGGATAAGCTCTTATCCGGCCTGGCGGTTTCGATAGTAGCGACAGTAGCGACAGTAGCGACAGTATCAGTAGTAGTTGCAAGCTTCGCCATTTCCTTTTGCTCCTCTCTTTGCTCCTCTCAGGTCCAGGGCTCAACGCATTAGGTATATGTTTCACAGGGGTTGTAGCGAAACCCCACAGTGCATCCTTCGCGATATGCCTTATGCCTTGTGCCTTCAGCCACTCAGATGCTCTATGGCTCCTATCCTATCGGATGCGGCGTATGCTGCGTAATATACACGCGCTGGAATCTGTGCAGCATTTGCTGCAATTTCCCCAGCACTTGCTGTCCCGACCCAGCATTTGCTGCAATTTCCCAGCATTTGCTGTAAATGTGCCAACAAATGCTGGTAGAATGTACTCGAATCGGGCATGACAGAACATGGTGACCGGGGGAGTGTCAGGCTCAGAGGTGTTGAAGTGTCAGCGGAGGAAGATCCTACTCCTCTCGCTGTGCAAGCCGGGTTCGGGGATATCAGCCATCAGGCCCCAGGCAGCAGGCCTTGTAGGCACGTCAGATGGCAACCCAGGTGGCATGCCGACGGCCGCCTGCCTTGTTAATGATCACCAGCGGTTTCAGTTTCTCGCGCGTGTGCGCAGACCAGATCGTCTACGATTGTGCCCGGCATTGCGCTGTGTCATACCGGTCCCAGCGCCGGTATCGGCATCGAGGTAAGGATCTACGAGGTAAGGATCTACCGGGAAAGAGCCTATGGTACGTCCATGACGTCCGTAGTCCCCATAACCATTCTCAAGGAGTGACTTCCAGATCTCATGAAAGCCCTGGGGGTCAGGTATATATTCCAGCCTGTCGCCATCGAAGTCGTTACCGGTCTCTATGTCTATGTGACCCCAGCCTAAGATACGCCCCAGCAGCGGCTCGTACAACACCAGATTGTTGACCATGCCAAGTGGCACGCTCACCGTCTGGCGGGACAGAACTCCACTCACTTTGACTATCCTCCCGCCGAAGTTCGGTGACTTGGTAGACATGGTGATCGCATACTCGGTGACATGCCGGTTCAACAGCGCCCACCCTAACAGGAGCGCCCCTATCAGGGCGATGACGATCCCTCCCCAGGCAAGTACTTTGTCAAGACTCAACTGGAAGTCCGGCAGGGTCAAGGGTGCAGGCGCAGCGTCGCTATGCTCCGAGGCAGTAATGCCCGAACTATCAGAAGGCGGCACAAGATCAGGCACGAAGGTTGCCAGCAGCAGCCGTAGCAGGTCCCCGGAAAGCGACAGCACAATACCACATACGATGAGTACCAGGCCGCCGAGGCCCTGTTTGGCGGCCATAAACCAGTGGGGCCGTGTGGCCAGACATATCTGCTCGCCACCTGCTCCCTCGACCAACCGATCCATATACACAATATTCCTCCGATGTCACTCCTGGTCGGGCCCGGTGCAACCGACCCTCCGGGAGTATTTCGCCGCACTCAACAGGGCCTTCGCCAGACCATCTACGGAGCGCACGAACCCGCTGTTGCCGTCCAAAGTGGCCAGGGTGACAACGGATTGCCCGCACTCGACGGCTTCGGCCGTCCGATTATCGTAGGGAATAACCCACTCCGCCTTCAATCGGTGCTGAACCAGCAGACGAAGTACATGCGAGGGAAGGGCCGCCTCGTTGAGGGTGCCATGCACGTTGTACAACGTTGAGCAAGGTACCTTGAGTTTGTTGAGAAGTACCGGACGTGTCTCCTGTCGCTGCCTGGCACCGTATAATCCCAACTCCTCGGCAGTCTGCCATATCTGGGCCGCCACCAGGAGGCCGGCGGCGGTGGGCTCCGCCACTACCACCAGTTCGTCCGCACCATCCAGAGTGCCACGGCTGAAGATCTCCAGACCGGGCTCGGAGTCTACCAGCAGCACATCGTACCCACTGCTCCCGGCGCTGCTGGCGCTCCTGGCACTGTCGGCAGTGCCCGTACCGCTGGCATGCGTCTCCACCATTTCTTTGAGCATAGCACGCAGGACCGAATTGGGCGCACAATAGCAGCCCCGCCCACCAACGGCTCCCATGGTGAGCAGATCGCCGAACGGAGTATGCACGAGCGAACGCCTGATCTCGGCCTCCACCATATCTCGCGGGCGGCTCACCATACCGCCGCGGACGGCCCTACGAGCTTCCTCTACAGCCTGACCGGCCGTGCCTTGCAGTGAGACACCAATATAGGTACCCAGCAGCGCCGTAGGATCAGCATCAACAGCTAACACCCGCAATTCCCGCCTGCTCAGGCTCTGCATTAAGGCGGCGCTTATTGTGGTCTTTCCTGCACCGCCCTTGCCCACTACCGCCACCTGGAGCGGTTTCACTCTGCTCGAAAGCTGATACCGCATTTCATCAGTCACGTCGACGGCCCCTGCATCAGGCATATTCTTCCTCCTGAATGTCCAAAAAGCTGCACTGCATCCAGTCGTGCCCCGGATCATCCGCCTCAATGGCCTCAGCAGCTTCGGAGCGACCTGCCCCGTCACTGTCCGACGGGGGTTCATTAAGGGCATGGCGGATGCGGTCTACAGCTATACCAAAGTAGGCCGGGTCTCGCTCGATGCCCACAAACCGCCACCCACCACTTATGGCGGCCACTCCTGTGGAAGCTGACCCCATAAAAGGATCGAGCACCAGGCCACCCGGCGGAGTTGTTAGCTTGATAAGGTATTCCATCAGCTTGATAGGCTTGACGGCTTCAAGTCGGGTGGGTGTTGCCAGCACCCACCCGTCTGCCGCCTCCTACCGGCTCGAAGTAACTCCTGAGATGTTCAGGGACTTGGTCTATGTCGAATATCTCTCTCATCGTTTCTCGGTCACCTCAGTAACTGTCGTTGGCAAGGCCAGGTGGATTCCCAATGCGTCATTAGCACAAGCGTGCTATAATCGTGTCGTGATTCACACCTGTGAATATTGCGGAAATCCTTTCAAGCGAACCGGTCGGCACAGGCCACGCTTCTGCAGTCGTGCCTGCTTGAGTGCTGCCAGCAACGCACGAGATGTCATATGCCAGGTCTGCGGCAGGACCTTCAGGGTTAGCGAGGCAAAGCGGCTCGGCAAGTACTGTAGCCTTACCTGCAAAGGTATTGCATCCCGTAAGCCTATCGCGTGTGCCTACTGTGGGAAGTCCTTTATCCGCCGGGGCGTGGGCAAGTATTGTTCGAGGCTCTGCTCCGGCATGGCTCGTCGCTCTGGTCAAGAAGTGCCATGCGCCGTCTGTAGGATCGCCGTCTATGTTTCCCGCGGGCGCATGGCAGCGTCTGAGCACTTTTGCAGCCGCGCACATGCCAACGAGTGGCAGGGACGAAACAAAACTACGCACGTCTGTAAGATGTGTGGTAAGACATTCAAATGGTCTCCGTCCCGCCACAAAGCCTACAACGTCAAATATTGCTCCCCTGCATGCCGCAATGCTGACCCGGATATGCATACCCACTACATCAACATGAACGTGAAGCAACAACAGATGCAACCTAATCATGTAGAGCGACAAGGGTACTCTTTGCTCAACGATCTCGGAGTTGAATACGTCCGCCAGCATCTGGTGGGCAACAAGTTCTGTGTTGACGCTTTCGTACCGTGCGTCAAGCTGGTTATTCAGTTTGACGGTGATTACTGGCACGGCAACCCTGCCTTCTTTCCCAATCCCGACGCCAGGCAGCGCAAGCGAATGATCATTGATAAGTCCCAGGATGCGTACATGGCTACATGTGGGTTCACAGTGTGCCGCATCTGGGCATCCGATCTGAAAATCAAACCCGAAACAATCAAGGCGCAACTCCTAGACGTGCTAGCTCGCTTAGAACATATTCGCGCTCTTCCTGAGTAAGATCTTCCCTTAGCTTCACCTGCACGGCGTTATCTCTACGCATCGGCTGCTCGCACTTGCAGGCGGAGGGACGCGAGGGATTCTGGAATATGGTGCCTCCACACCGGGCACAGCGGTCGAAGCGGTTGTGCCCTACCTCCCTTGCCTCAGACATGTCGCAGCCGGCGTGACGCTCTTTCCGGGATGCCTTGCGAACGTAATAGAAAGGTACATCAGGCTCCAGGACCGTGAAGTAGCGCGAAGCTCCGCCGGCATCTGTATAACCTCTCGGACCCCTGTTCGTCTGGAACGTCCCGCCCCAGGTGTTCCCCGCGCAATCGCTGGGGTTGCCGTTTCGCCTGGTCTCCGAATAACCGCTCTGAGCATCCAGTTGTCGCACGGGACACCACTCAACACAGGTCCACTCCTCGATCGTCTCGTACCCATCCGCATCACCGTGGCGCTTGAAAGCACGACGCTTATATTCGCCGTAAGTGTGCCGTGCGGGAGCACTCGGCGCGGAAGCTGCCACGCTGCCTGACCTGTTCCGAATGCGCCTGATACCTGCCTTCCGGCACTCCGGAGAGTGAGAGAAAACCAGATTCGAAGGCCAACGTCCGCTCTCGGGGTCGGTCGCTCCCCATGCGTCGCTGACCATCCCGATGCCATTATGTGCATCCGCCTCCCTATGTGCGCCCCTGGGCTGTACGGCGCGAAACTGCTCATTGGACTGGTCATTGCACTGGTCACTACCTCGGCCCACTCGACAGGCGCCTATGTTCAGACCGCCGACTCCCCAGCGCAAGACATTACCGGCTATGTTACTCTCCGTAACCGGTTTCCTGGCCAACCACCAGCACTCTGCAGCAGGCTTGAGGGCCGTGTTCCATCCGGCCCACCGGTTCGCCTCGGCATCGCGGAACGGAGGGATGCGACGCATCTCCTCTCCCGTATTGACGTAGCGCCATTTCCTCTCTACCTGCCGGCAGAGCCGCTTCTCGAACTGTATGGCGAGGTTAAGGCCCTTGGGCAGGCCCTGGCCAAAGATGTGGTAAATACAGTTCTGGATCTCGAAGCCTGAAAGTTCGATGGCCGTGCCGGTCCAGTGGCTGGTGCGAGGCAGTGACCAAATAGCGGCAAAGCCCCCAGGCTTGAGCACGCGCAGGCACTCGTGGAATATGGCCGCCATCCGATCCACAAAGATCCGGGCGGCGGTCAGTCGGCGGTCGGCTTCGTCGAAGTCGGGCGCCGGGCACTCGCACCCCGGCACGTCTTTCCAACCTCGCCTGTGCCGCCTGCATTTTCGGCACATGGGGTTGCGAGATGAAGACACGACCGGGGTGTTTACACGCCTTGCGCCGTCGGTGTAACCATGCCCGGATGTCCCGTATTCCCAGGGGTTGTCCCACGCCGAATCGAGGAACGCGATGCCGGCCGGTGGATCGGTGACGATTGCATCCACGCTGTTTTCCGGCATGGTTTGCAGGATCGCCAGGCAATCGCCCTGGTGTAAGCTACCCCAATCTCCCGCCTCTACAGCACGTGTTGTCTCCATTGGCGATGCCTGAGGGTTCTTACCATGGCTGCATTTGTCAGAGGGTTCTTCCATTCCGCTAGCTACTATATGGACGGACGCTCAAAGGGTTCGCGTATCCGGAGACCGGGGCCAACGCATGTGACACGCACCCAGGAATCCTCTGCCGGGAAAGCGGGCCAGAACTCTCCCTCGACGTACTTACGCCAGCGCACCCTCTCGTGGGGGTGCTCTTCGAAATAGAGGCGATCCTGTCGGCAAACCTCATCCACGATCCGCCCATACCGCGGGGGCATCCCCTTACGAACGTTTTTCTTCAAGTTCTTCCCGGCCATTTTGCACCTCCTGAGCGAAGGCGAAATATAGTGTTCATCGCGTAACAGCGAAGACTGTCGCACGAGGAGGTCGCAGGGGCTTAGAAGGGTCGCCTTTCACGTACGGCAAGATCCACTTCGGCCTGTGGGAACCGTCACCAGGATAGAATTGCTGCCGCCAGTGTCCACGCACTATCCACTGGCAGGACCACTCTCGCGGAGCATGCTCATCATTCCTACTGTGGGCATATTCCCGCTTTCTCAGTCGGATGACACGCACGACCGGGGACAGAGGCGCATGAGCACGTTCGAAGCGCCGCCTGGTTGCCCGCTCAGCCGTTTTCGGTTCTGCGACCAGAATATGCTGATTCTGAAACTCGAACATGGCACCCAGCACCCTGAGTCGATTATCATAAGCAGCCGTTAATTGCTCGACATATGGCTCGGTGCGACCATCGCCGTTTGCTACGTCTGCTTCGTCTGCTGCGTCTGCCAGGTTTGCCTTCTCAGCAACTGCACGCCTGACTGCCTCGTGTCGGCTGAGACCGAAATCCCATATGAAGTTTCCGGCTGGGCCAGGCGGTAGAGGATTTCGACCCACGACATCGGCGTAGAACATCATGTACAGGGAATTCGGGTCCAGCGCACCGGGGTCGCCCGCTGTTACCCAGGCAACCGCGAGGATCCGGACAGACGTGTGTTCGTTTTGCGCGGCTATAATGGGCTTAGAAAACCAGGCAAAGCCGGCTTCAGAGGGCATACTCTCTGCTCTGAGTGTCCAATCGGGCATCGTGGCTGCTGCATGATCCAGAACATCGCAAAACTCAGGTGCCCACCAATAGGTTTCGCCGTAGCGCAGCGCGCCGGCCAGGAAGTCACGCATCGAGGCAGCCTCTTCTTCAGCGGATACCTTACCACCCGACCCCTCACTCCGACGCTTCAGCCCGGAACCCTGAGCAAGCGTTCTAAACCATTCCAGGCTGCTTGGTGACTCGACAAATCGCAAGGCCGCCAGGTGTTGTTCAAGTGCTTCTGAGTACCCCATTTCGCTTCCTCCTTCGCCAATTAAAAGGTTGATCTACTTGCTCATAGAGTGAGGGCTGGTCACGGCAGTTGCGGTTCCGGCGCGAGACCCTGCACGCGGCAAAGCGCCTCGCGCGGAGTCAGGCCGGGCAGGCTGTCGAGCCGCCAGGGACCGAATTCGGTAGGGAAAGCCCTATGCAGGTCCTCACGGCGCACCAGGCTGGTGAGCGCCACCTCTACGTCAAGAAAAGCGTCGCCAAGCATGCCGTTCTGATAGCCGTTGCGATCGACGAGCATACCGAGCAGTTCCATAACCCGATCCGCCAGGAGGAATTGCAGAGGGAGGTTGACCGGGCTGACGCACATGGGGGGTTGGGGTATGCTCACGCGTGGAGGGTTGGTGAGCACCACCGTCCAGGGGAGTGCGGGAGCGCCGTCTACGCTAGCGGGATCAGCATCGGCTTTACCCGTATAGGCCGTATCGGCAAGGCCGAAGCGCATCCACCCGCTCAACATGGGCGCACCGCTCTCAGAGTCACGTCCGGCTGCCTGGGGTTCCCATATTCGCACAATCCCCGTCCAGGCATCGCCGAACCACCAGTGGCTCACCTGCGGGAAGGAGTCGGCAAACTCCAGGTTGTACCAGTACTTCCATGGGCTGCCGGCGTGATGCTCGGCTTCGGCCAGAACGGCGGCCTTTCCATTCCACCGGCGCGACCACAGGCGTACCCTGCCCGGCTCTCCTGTTTCCGAGTCAGGGCGGAGCCATTCGATGCCTGTGCCGGTCCTCGGATTGTACAGGTGTCCGGGAGCCATAAGTTCGCGGCTGGATTGCCCGGCTGGATGCTTATTCTCCGCTTCTCTCAGTTGTTCGGCTACAGCCGGTGCGCTTACATCCGTTTCGGTTTCTGCGTTCGCCATCACCATCTCCTTCTCGCTCTCGTTTGCACTTAACCTGCGCGTCCCTGGCATCATCAAACGCTGATCTAGCCGATCTAAAGGGTGGCGCAGTTCAGGTCTCTAACGCGCCCGGCGCATGAGCAGGGCTATGCGTTGGCCTACCGCCCTGGGCATCTCCTGTATGGAGTTGATCACCGTCCAATTCGCCTTGCCGTAGATCTGGTCCATGCGATCCCTGTTGACGTAGCCGCCTCGGGAGAGGAAGATACCGAAGGTGAGCACGCCATCCCGGCGTGCCTGTTCCATCTGACGCATCGTGCTGTCGTGGTCCCCGAGATCGCCGTCGGTGAGCGACACGAAGAGCTTGTTGCGCTCCGGGCGGGCCAGCAAGGAGGTAGCGGCCAGGCCGGCGGTCTGCGCCATGTTAGTGCCGCCTCCCTCGCCGTTGATGAGCATTGCCGCTCGGTCCAGAGAGAAAGCAGGATCGTCCATTGCTTTGTACTGATAGGTGCGCCCGGAGAAGGCACGCACCTCGTAAGGCATAGACATCTCCTCACACGCATCGCTCAGCACCATTGCCGCGTCGCACAGCGAGCCCGATCTCATCTCTTTGCTCATGCTCCCTGATACGTCCACGGCTACGCTGAGCGCGAAACCCGGCCCCTCCACCTCAACCCGACGTTTGTAAACATCAGGGGCATCCTTCATCGCCGCCGTGAACCTGTGCCGGTCTATCTTTCCTCTGGACTGAAAGTTGAGCGTCTCCTCAGCCACATCCTGCACGTTCTCAAGGTAGCGAGCCATTTGCCGGGCAACAGTCCGCTGCGTCGAGCGCCTTTTTTGCACCCTTGCCAGCGCGCCATCGCCGTCGGGCAGGCTCGGGAACTGCACTGCGGCAGTCCGCACCCGACCCTGGGCGTCGCGGTACACCTGCTCTGCCTCCTGCCTTGCTGCGATCGGCTTGTGGAGATTGCGCCCCAGCACCTCCACGCGAGATTGGCGGCGTATATCCGACTCGACCGCATCGGCGAGGTCGCGCTCCAGCTCGTCCAGTACTCTCCTGGCTTCGGTATCGCTGAACGGCCTGTCAGGGTCGCGCAGCCCAGCAGTACCCGTTCCCGGCGTGCTGGTTCCAGCGGACGCGGGCGTATGTGTCTGGTTGGTGTGCGCCTTCTGTGTCTGGGATTGTGCCTGCCCATCGCGGCTATCCGCGGCACCGTCCCTGTCGGAGGGGCTGCTAGTTGTTCCTTGCTGGCCTTGTTGGCCAGGCGCCGACTGCTTGTCTCTCCCTTCCTGTCCAGGTGCAAGACCGCTAGTTTGTTGACCCTGCTGTCCCGAAGGAGAGTCTCGATCCACGCCAGCTTCAGCCCCCTGTGGGGACCCTGATGTGCCTGCATTGGCCGAAGCTGCGGACCTATCGCCTGCGTTCTCGCTGCCGCTTCGCCCGTTGACTGCTCCCGTACCTGCTATGGTACCCGCGCCCCCACCTGCTCCACTGCCGCCGGCTGCACTTGCAGTCACGGTGCTCGCGGAAGATGCAGTGGATGACGCTTGCGATCCAGATGGTCCTTGCCCTTCGGATCCTGCTTGCCCGAAGCCACTTGAGCCACCAGTCTGCGCATCAGGTACGACCACCAGTACGCCTCCCTGACCTGCGCTTCCACTACTTTGCCCCCCGCCCTCGGCCCCACCGGCGAAAAAGAAGAAGGCGGGCACAGGTATGCGAAGTTGCTCATCAGGCGCGGTGATACCTTCCTCTTGAAGGCGTCGGGCTATCTCTATGCTTGCTTCATAAGCGTCCTCAGGGCTACCGAACACCCCACGATGAACAACTGGCCTCAGCTCTTCGAAGAGCGCGCGTCCCTTTGGGGTCATAGCGTCGAGGACCTCAGCGCGTACTTGATTATATGGCAGCGCCTCATATAGCAGAGCGCCCTGCACCTCGTGCGCCAGGGGCACACCCTCACCCACCTGCTCATCCCAGCGAGGTTGGAGCTTACAGCCGACTGCCAGATACTCGGCAACACCGGGTAACTGGCTGATGCGCCTTTCCATACGACCGTCTTCGATGATGTTGTAGATATCCTTCACCAGAGATCGGCCGGCATCCAGACCTTCTACTGGGCGTGGGCTGTTGCTGATTTCCAGGATGCGCTTGAAGGTGTCCAGCGGCGTCTCCAGCTCGTGCCCCATCTCGTGCTGCAGTCCTTCCATCACCACTGCGGCGTTGTAGACCAGGGGCGCCTCTCTACCCAGTGGATACGGGTCGAGATATATGGTTCCTTGCATGTCCGTTGCAAAACCGCCGCCCTCTCGGAAGACCACCTGGCGCGGCGTGCCCGCCAGTGAAGAGGCAACTTGTGAGTAGAGTCGGCGCACGCCTTCGTTCGCCAGGATATCTCCGTCCATACCGGGCGTGGCGTAGTCGCCGGCCAGGTCGTGCAGGGAACGTGGACGCTTTATACCTGCCCGGTTGTAGCCATTGCGATCGTGTCCGTGCCTGTCGTAGCCGTCGCGATCTCGTCCAAGCCAGTCGTAGCCGTCTTTGTCGTAGCCCTCCTCATCGCGTCCGCGGCGATCGCGACCGAACCGATCGAAGCCCTCCTCGTCGTAGCCCCAGCGATCATATCCGCCGGTTGAATAGGCGGGGTCGCGCTCCTCGACACCAGCAGCCCGGCGGGGATTGGCATCACTCCTCCCGTTGGCGAAAGGTCCATAGGCATTGGGTGTGGGATAAGATCCGTCCATGGTCTGGCGGGTGTCGGCATGTACTCCCTTGTCGCTGTAGTCTTCGCCCGGGCGAAAGTAGTCGGCCCATCCTTCGCGTCTGGCCAATCCGGATCGGTACACAGTTACAGCTCGATTGCCGAAGCTTGGGCATTGGTGTGCTTTGTATCCAGTGAACTGCCCACACTGCGGGCATCGCATCGGCACGCCGCCCGACGTGGCCGTTGGGTCGTAGTTGGCCCTGGCGGTCTGCCACCGTTGCTCCACGTTCGGTTGCGGGTTGAGGCGCGCTTCGTAAGAGCGTCTAACAGATTCGTGAGTGCTGTTGACCCTCGCATACTCTTCCCAGGTCATCGGCGCGCGAGGATCCCATTTGGGAGCGACGGAGGGGTCCCACTCTACCCGCGTCTGCCACTTGGGGCGCTGCCACTGCACTCCCCGTCCGTCCTGGTAGTGGCTGTGAGGCATGGAGCGAGAGGAGTCGTTGGGATCGTGGCAACGTTTGGTTTTGGGGTTGTATACCCACCCGGCGTAGTTGCGCCCGTCGGCGGTAAGGCCGGTGTCCCGGTGGAAGCCCCAGCGGTCATAGCCCTCTTTGTCGAAACCGCTCTTGTTGTATGGCGGGTTCTTGTATTGTCTGCCGGTGCGGGCATCTCGGTTGTTGCGGTCGCGGCCCCAGCGATCTACGCCCTTGCTGTCGTATCCATCCTTGTCATAACCCGTGAGCGAGTAGCCAGTGCGGTCTCGTCCGTGCATGTTGTAGCCGAGCCGGTCATATCCTTGACCGTCGTACCCCGCCTGGTTGTATTTCTCCCGGTCCATGAAGGAGGCATCGTAGCCTTCGCGGTTGTACCCGTTGCGGTCCCGGTCGCGCTCATTCAGACCCTGGCGGTTGAAGCCCCACCGGTCGCGCCCATCGGCATCGTACCCGTCGCGGTCGAAGCCATACTGGTCAAACCCGTCGCCGTAGTAGCCATCGGCGTCGGGCACCCACCACGGATGTACATTCCCGGAGCGGTCACGTCCTCTGCGGTCATAGCCGGCCCGATCGTAACTGTCTTTGCCATAGGCATCACGGTCATAGCTGTCAGTATCGAAGCCTGCAGAGTCGTAACCCTGCTTGTCGAAGCCGCCCTTCGTGCCCTGGGCATCATAGCCAAATCGATCCACGCCATTTGCGTTCAGACCCTGGCGATTGTAGCCGCGGCGGTTGAACCCTTTTTTGTTGTAGCCCTCTTTGTCATAGCCGGCTTTGTCGAAGCCCTGCCGGTTGTAGCCGTACTTGTTGTACCCGGAGCGGTCAAACCCCGCCCGGTCGAAGCCCATCCAGTCATAGCCCCAGCGATCTCTCCCTTCCTTGTCGAAACCTCGGCGGTTGTAGCCGTCACGATCGTAACCTTCTCTGTCGTATCCGTGCCGGTCCCGGCCAGTGGCGTCGTATCCGGAGCGATCGTAACCATCGATGTTGAACCCGGATCGGTCACAGCCGTAGCGATCGCGGCCTGCGCGATCGTAGCCCTGGCGATCATAACCTTCCCTGTCATAGCCATCCTGATCATAGGAAGGTCCATTAGTCCCGTCACCATCTACTTCCAGCCACGGCCCAACCCAACCTTTGGACTGCGTATCGCCCGGACCTGAGGTCGAAGTGGTGGTCGCTAGGACGCTGTCTCCGGTGCTCAGTTGGCGCATGATCGGAGCGGCAGCCACTGCGCCGGTGTTTGTGGTGTTGGCTCCACGGGTAGAGCGAGAAGGGCGGGATATGTCGGCGGATGGTGACCGATGGCCGTCCTCTGCGATGCGCGTCTTGAGAGCATCCCAGAGGGCAGCGTAACCGGCCTGGGCTTCAGGTTTCGGAAGGCCCGAAGAGGAATGCACAGGCAGAGGCACTCCCAGTCGAAGCATATGCCCGAAGAGCAGTTGCATCTTGCGCCTGTTCTCCAGTTCCTGGCTCGTCGTCCGGGTTGGCCCCTGAGTGCGCGTCCAAAGCTGCTCTTCTTCCCGTCGGGCGCGGGCGGCATCATATGCCTGCTGGTAAATGCGCTCCAGCGCGCTCACCTGTGCGGCCGCTCCTTCGGATGGCGCGCCGGGCGCCGGGCCACCGCTCACGCCACCGCTGACGAGTAGCCCCAGGAATTTGCGACGCCTGTATTCGCACGACACTCTATCTCTCTCCTTTACATACAGGGGGTCCGAGTCGAAATCAACTCTGTTGCGGGCCCTCACCGCTGGCGCGGCGGTTGAGCGCCTGCCCGTCCTCGCCGTAGTACCGCTTGAAGATCTGCTGGACAAGCTTGAACTGCTCGTCGTATCCTTCGCCCGAATCGCAGTAGATCTTGAATTGCTCGAGCGCCAGCAGCGGGTCGCCTGTAGCCTCACACATTGCAGCAAAGTGCAGGGCTTCGCGCGGAGTCGGCTCCAGCAGGTGCCGGGAAGAAGCTCCGATCTGACGCGTCTGCGCCAGATTGCGGAGGTCGCGCACGAAGCGCACCGCTATCTCCACCCTCTCGGCGCTTGGTGGCGACATCCTGACCGAATAGTCTCGGCCCAGTATCTCCTGCAGGCGTTCCTGCTTCTGCTGGGTTGCCTTGCCGTCTCCGCCGTCGGAGTTCCCCTTCCCGTCCTCTATCCCGAAGAGCGCCCCGAGCGAACCCACCAGTCGCCGGGTCTCATCTTTGATGTCGGGAGCGTCCATCCTGACGGTCGGGATGCGCGAGAGGAGCGCGCCGTCAGGACGGTCAGAGGAGCCGTCGTAACCGGGGTTCCAGGTGCAAATGAAGACTGTGGAGGGGTGGACGGGTATCTCCTTGGCAGCCATGCCGGCCTCTGTGCCTTGCACCTCGAACACTCCATCCTCCATCATCCGTTGGAGCGCGCCCAGAGTACCGGGGTTCGCCTTGACCAGCTCGTTGATGCAGATCACCCCGCCCGCAGCCGCGGCCTGGCCCAGCGGCCCGAGCTTGGGCATGCTGGTGCCGTCTTGCAGCACGGTGTGGCCGATCTCTTCCTGCAAGGAGGTGTCTCTGTGGAGAGTGGTCTCGTAATATGGCAGCCCCAGTGAGGCGGCTATCTGGCGAGCAGTGGTGTTCTTACCGGTACCCGCTGTGCCCGCGAAGCCGAACACCCGCATGTGCGTGCCTTTCAATGGCTTCTTGCGGTTAGGGTCCCAGGCGATCTGCAACGACGAAGAGACTATCCGTAATGCCTTCTCTGCGCCCGCGCTGACATCGTAAGTCGGATCTATCTCCTCATAGTGCAGAGGCAACGGCTGCGCGCGGTGGCCGCCCAGGCTGGGAGCCAGGCGGCTCAGGTACGGGTCGGGCAACTCGGGAGGTTTGACGTGCTTGAGGATGTGCTCCTGGGGAGTGAGAGGCAGAACCTCGAGCGGTGGTCGCGCCGGCGGTGTCGGAGGCGGTGCCGGTTTCGGCGATATTAGCCGGGGATCACGAGATGAAGCACGCCGTTTCCCGCCGGTGCCTGCCGAAGCATTAGAAGTATCAGGAGTATCAGCAATTTCGGCAGGAGCATCAGTGAACACCTCTTCCTCAGTTGTATGGTGCAGGGAATGTAGAGCCGACTCCTGCAGGATCGTGGCCAGACGATCCAAAGCAGAGGCCATCCGCTCATCCGCCGGTGATGCGACTAGTTGTGAGGGAAGTGAGGCAGTAGATTGCACTGGCTGGAGGCTTCCCGCCCGTTCGCCGATTCTCCCCCCTAGCCTCTCCCCCAGCACGTTACCCAGCTTCTCCCCTAGCTTCTCTCCCAGCCGATCGCCTAACCTGTCAAACGCGTCGGTCAGGACCTGGGCAAACGCTGGTGATGGCTGGGTGTCAGACCTTGTTGCATCTCCGACGTCTGCTGCTTCAGGCTCGGATGTCTCAGAACCCACAGGCGGCAGAGTAGCAGGGGCGGTAGCCGGGGCAATGGGACTGGCGGGAATGGTAGGAACCGGCACGGCAGCCTGAGGCTGTGCGTCCATATGCGCAGGAGCCTGCGCGCGAACAGGGCAGTTGTGGACATCTCCCATCCAACGCCCGCAGTCGGGGCAGCGCGGAGTATTCACCTGCGCTCCCAGCGTGAGGGCAGACCCGCCAGCCAGTTCATCACGCATCGTCAGGTAGGCGCTGTCGGCGACCGCCAACGGCGAACCGCTTCCCCGTCGCAGTGCCTCCAAATCTGACACCAGGGATCGTAAGGCAGTGGGCGCGGTATCGGGTCGTGCCCGCCCGAGCTGCTCCCAGTGTGCGATCACCGCGGCCATCTGCTCCGGGGAAGCGTTCGGGGTGCCGTTCGTGTCGCCGGCGGTATGCGTGTCTGGATTATAGACGGCTATCAGTTCGCTGCCGTCGGAGTTATATAGCTGCACACCATGCTCGGTAGCCACGACCTGACCTCTGCTGAGCAGGTCGGCGGCAGTTACAAGAGTACGCCCAACTGCTACCCCACCTTTGGGTGCAGGCTCGGCCCCCGTGCGCCTGGCCTGTGCCCAGTCGTTGCGGTCTGAGCTCCTGTCACCCACCTTGTAGGTGCGCCCGCAGGCCTCGACGGGCACCCCCTGCCAACCCCCCTTGCGGTATTCAGTGCCGGTAAAATGCCCCCAGTCATAGCTGACGCCACCTTGCAGAGTCGTGGGCCTCAGGAGTACGGGCTTGCCTGGCGTGCCTGGTGGATTGGGGCCCACTCCTGAGCGGGCCAGCGAGGCAGGAGAAGTAGCAGAAGCATGCGGTGCCCCCTGGGAACCCAAAGAATGGATCGGCGTGCCGGGCGGCAGGATTGTGCCGTAGGCGGCGGCTGCGGCCTGCACTGCGCCCATCGTGCCTGTGGCCCCTGTCGCGCCTGTCGCACCCACACGGGTATCTGCTTGCAGGTGGGCCGTACTTTCAGCTATGTCGATCAGGCTCGTGGGGTCCCCGAGCACTGATGCAGGATCTATGGCGTTCAGGCCGCTCGCATCCAGTACGGCGACCACGCGCCTGTCGGGCAGTTCGACGTGGCGCAGACCCGATCTGCCTATCCACATGCCGGGGACAAAGCCCTGGCTGAGCGCCGGTATCGCGCCATCGAGAGTGACGCCAGCCTCCTCGCCCGTCAGGCAGTGGATCATGCGCACCGTCCCGCCCGGCGTTGCGCGGGCGGCATCTATCAATTCCTGCAGACCATCGACCCGATGGCCCGCAGGGTTGATGCAAGTATATGCACCTCTGGGAGTACCGAGCCGCCGCTGCAGAGCCCGCTCCAGGTCACCTGCCGTGGCCGTGAACGGGCACACGTGGCCTCGTGTACGAGAAGCAAACTGCCCGCAGTTGGAGCAGCGGTAATAGCCGTGGTCGTCCACCCGAAGCGAGCTGACGGTGCGGCGCAGTTGCCGTTGCTGCAGCACGCGAACCGCCACGTCGGGGAGTGCCTTTCCGGTACGCGCCGCTTCGATGGTATCGTACACCGCCTGGTAGCCGAACTGTGCGTCGCGCCGAGGCAAACGCATCCCCTGCCTGGAGTGCGTAGGCCGGGAAAGCCCGTGAGCCTTCTCCATCTCTTCAAACAGCTGGAGCGTACGCCCTGCTGCTTTGTGCTGTTGGAGTGGAGACCTTATGGCTGCACCGTCGTTGCGGGCCGTGTTGAATATCTGCTCAAGCACTACCCGGGTTTCGGTTTCCCCTCCAAGCGCGCCGGCCAGGGCGCCGCCTGACACAGCGACCCTTTCAAAGTATCGGATCCGGTTCTCTTCGCACGACATGAATCGCTCCTTCGATACCCCTGGTACGCCCCTGGTGCCCACTGCCGGCTGCCGCAAGAGTGGTCCGCGCATTCAAGCTCCGCAAGCCCCACTCAGGGTAAGCCATCTTCGTCCCTTCACAGATCATATGGGCTGCAACGTCACCCCCGCGTCACGCATTTTGCGCACCTGAGGGAGCGCCCCTGCTACCTAACCAGGATCAGCTTCTGTGTTGGCCCGCGCCGGTAACAGCCTCCCGATGAAATCGAGCGCGTCGCGTGACCATGTACCCCATGGCTCCGGCAGGGCGACTCCCCCACCGTATCCTTCGAGGCTATTCATCGCCGCCGAGAACCTGTCGGCGCACTCCAATAGCTGGAGCACCGCGTCCTGGACGTCGGGTGGCACCTGAGCCTGGGGCACCTGCCCAACCCGGCTCTCCACCTGGGTTGAGGGAGATGCAGAGCCTTCGAGGAACTGAGGGTTCCCGGCAACGCCAGGGAAGTGCTCCTGCCCGTTGGCCTGTTGGAGTGAAGGCGTTAGAGCCGTCACGGGTTCCGTGCCGGTAGGTAGAGCCGTTGCAAATGAAGGCTCCGAACGTGACCAACCGTGCAAACCTTGCAAACCTTGCAAACCTTGCAGACCCTGTACTTCCGCCAGGGCATCTTCGATAGTGTCATAGAACCCATCGCGCCGCGCCCGGGCGACGCGACGGACCTTGCGTGCCAACGATGGGTTGGCCGCGAGCGCCTCCACTACCCTCTTCTGGTCCTCCGGCTCGAGCGTGCCCAGTGAGCGCAGAGCCGCTTCTGTTATGTCAAGCTGCCTGAGGCGTTCCTGTAATGCGGGCTCAATGTTGAGCATCCGCAGCTTGCGCTTGCGCTCCCAGGGCGCCATGCTTATACCCAGGTCGTCCAGGTGGGTCTTCCAGGTTACATCCGGCCGCTCCGGCACCCAGCCGGAGTCCCGGAGCACTCCCTCGAGGGCCTGAATGATGTTGTAGCTGGAAGTTCCCTGCTCCCAGGCTTCCTCTAATAGACGCCGTGCTACGTCACCGACGCCACGAGCGTCGGCGTTCGCGAGCAGGCGGCTTATGCACAGCGCCGATATCTCCTCTAGAGGGTGCATGGGGAGGCGGTGCATGTTCTCTACCAGGCCCAGAACATGGGCGCGGGCCGGATCCATCGGAGGGTAGACCAGGCAGAGGATGTGAGTCCACCCAGCGAGCCGGGCGGCCTCAACCCGACGTTCGCCCGCACAGAGGCGATAGCTGCCGTCCGGCATCTCCTCCACCACCGGTGGTTCGGCGAGACGTGGCTCGTCCTCTGAGCCGAGACTGCGAGCTAACCCCTCGAGATCGGCATCGGTGCCTGTATCTGTACCTGTACCCGCCCCGGTACCCATCCCCACACTGGTACTCGCGCTTGCAGACTCCGGATTTCCGGGAGACGCTGTGTTATTGGTTGCTCCGTGGCCGGTAGGCGCCGAACGGGCAGGATACGAGGCGCGGCGGGTATGGGGGCTACGGCGCGTATGGCGAGGGTTACGCACTGTCACTATAAGGGAGAGAGGAATTTGCTTCAGCACCGGCCGTCCCTGCATTGCGGGCGCGCCCGACGGTGTGACGCTATCCTTGATGTTATCCTGGGCGGCATCCTCGCCTGCCATATGCCCCTGGCCGGTCGTTGCGTTGCTCACGTGTCCTCCTTTTTCAACTTAGCCGTCCTTCCCTGCTCCGCTCCGAGGAGGTCACAATGCTTACTCTTCCCACCCCGGTACGCCCCTGGGTACGCCCTCGCAATGTCCGCCGCATGTGCCTCCCGTGTCCTCCGGTGGCACCAGACTGCCTATGCACCGGAGGTCATGGCGGCTAGTTACACCGGCTCGGCATAGTCGGCGTCTATGTCTATAAGGAGCGTGCCCTCCGAGCTACTGCTCACTGCTAACCCCAGGGCATCCAGGAAGTCGACCTCCAGAGCGTCCACCTCCGGGTCTGCCGGACTTTCCACCAGTGAGCAACAGCATCTATCGTTACACCCCGCTCCGAACATCTCCACCACGTCTCCACCTCCCCAAAGCACACTGCCGGGTGTCGGGAACGTCAAGAGCTCACTGTTCTCACCGCGGCCTACCTCACCTCCAAGCCACGAAGTCCAGGCGCGAGCCTCCACCTGCGCTATCAGCCAGGGACCCCCAGCCGCGCGCAACAGCAAGAGCCGGCCATACCAGATGCCCAGAAGGGGCTTCAGGCTATCCAGGAAGGCTCGCTCGGCCGCCTGGATCGGCGCAGTTTTGCCCGATCCGCCCGATCCGCCAGTTCCACCTGGTCCACCCCGTATTACATGTCCCCTCGTCAGCAGGCAAGTCTGCACCTCTACCGTCACCTGGGTGTGCAGGCTCACAACGTGACGTGGCGGGATCCATGCTGCCGTTTCGCCCAAAGGGTGCTTCGGAGGATGCCTCATCGTCCCTCTGGCCCAGCCGCGCATAACATCCTCGCGCTCAGGGTCCGTAAGGAAGCCCCACACATCTCGATCACCGGCTACATCGAGGGTGTTTTCGGACTGGAAGAATTCACCTTGAGGTATAGCCTCCGGGCACGGGCTGCCAGGGTGTGCCCGGCCGGAGAGCCAGGCCTGCATACGGTCGCTGTCTATCGTGTAGAAGAGATTTCGGCACATATCAGTGGTTGAACCAGCTCATCCGAAGCCGAAGAGTATACAAATCGCCCTGCGAGGGTACGCAGGGAGGCTCATCTCCGGAGCGTAACCGCTTGACCAGAACACCCAGGGGGTTGTCGAGGCTCTTCTGCCTGGAGAGCACCGAGAGGTAATAGTGCACCCAGCCCAGAATATGATCGGGCGGGAGTTGGGTCACAAGATCTAAAGCTGTATCGGGAATCACACCAACATCAACAAGTGTATAGTAGGCGTTCTCACGCTCTCCTTGTGCTTCGTCAATTTCTGCCGGCGGCTGTTGTTGATGTTCTTCTTCTTTATCTGATTCTTCTTTAACTGATTCTAATTCGTATGACGCTGGCTTCACCCCCCCCACTGACACCGGCTTCACCCCCCCTTCTGACGTGGGGTTCACCCGCCCACTGACATGAGGTTCACGCTCCACTGACGTGGACTTCACCCCCCCACTGACACCAGTTTCACCCCCTGTTTGGATAGAGGCCGGCGGCGCCGGCGGCAGCCCTGGCGACAGTTGGTACGGCAATGCGGGCGAGGTCTCGCGGAGTGAACTCTGGCGATCATTCTCCGGATGCCTCGTCTCCGCTTTCACCCGATTGTCTCGCTTTATAGTTTCTGGCCCCGCCGTCCCCGCCGTCGATGAGTTCCCGCCGGCATCTGAGTCGTGCCTGCGGATCAGCGTATTCAGGGTCTTCAGCAGTTCACCGAAGTCGTAGGCACTGGTGGTGTCCCTGCCGTCGGCTCCCCGGCGCTCGATCACGCGCAGCCAGCCAGCACGGACCAGATCATCTTTGATCCTGTGTATCTGCCGCTCGCTATAGCCCGTATTGTCCGCCATCTTGCGAAGGCTCGGATATGGCAGCTCGGTGCTCCACTGGAATGACAGGATATAGCCTATAAACCACAGGTGCTGCGGTGAGAGACCCAGGTCGGCCTGGTAGGTGAAGAGAGCTCTGGGCATGGCGGTCACCCCGCGGCGCAACACGATGCGCCCATAACGCGCGGCGAAGCTGTAATCTCTTCGGGCTGCTTCCGTAGTTGCAACGCTTCCATTGGTCACATCGGGCCTATCGGTCCCGGCGGTTGTAATCTCTGCACTAGCCTCCATGCGACCTTCCTCTGAACCGTAACTGTATTTCTGTCCCTCGGCTTCCTCACTGCCGGGTTCAGATGAGTGTTCGGCCAGTTCGTCCTCCGGCATGTCGCTACCGGCGAGGGCACCAGGAGCACCCGGAGCATTGGGAGCGGCCAGGAGCAACTCTTCCAGCCTGTCGAATAGCATTCCGAAGTCATAGCTGTTGGCGTCCTGCTCGCCCTCCGCACCATACCTCGGCGTTACCTGGAGTAGCCCTGCCTCCAGCAGGCTGTTCTTGATATTCTTGATCTGGCGGAGACTCAGGGTCGCATGTCGAGCAAGCTCCTGGAGGCGCGGATGGGGCAGACCATCATCCCACTTGTGAGCCAGCACGCACGAGACGAACCATACTTGCTGAGGGGAAAGGTTGAGAGCCCCCTGATACAGGTACAGTGCCCTGGGGATCGGAGCGATTCCGTCGGTTAGGATCAGATGACCGTAGTGTCCGGCAAAGCTACCGGGTCCACCGGCTCTAACGGTTTTACCGCGTTTGCAGGGCTCACCGTTGGCGTGAGTACGTGCAAGCACGCCGCCCGCCTTCACGGGCCTGTGAGAATTTGGGTCTGGGTCAACCGAGTTGCCATGACCTGAGTTGTAAGGGTCTGCTTTCATCTCTGTTTCACTTACGGCGGGGCACTTCAGCGGCCTTCGGGGGCACAACCGGCAATCCCGCTACCACCATGCGCTCCCGATCAGGCCACGAACATGCGGATCACCGCCACGGCGCACACCGTCCAGGCAGTCCACCGGATCAGTAATGTGTCGGCTATCGTGCCGGTGCGTACTCTCATGCGCTTCGGAAGGAGGTGAAACGTAGGAGCACCCCTATAACCGCGATGGCCGGGAGAACCGGGAGAACCGGGGTAATCGGTATGGTGCGTGGCACGTCGGGAAGGTGCGTCCGCCCTGTACACCCACACGCCGTGCCGACCCTGCTCACCCCGCCCGGCACCTCCTCCAACGGGCCTTCTCGAAGCACTCCAACGGGCGGGCCTGTTGGAGAGGTCGCCGGTCAAAGAAGCGGTTACCGATGCGGACGCGGATGTGGATGCACGCCCCGGGCGCTTCAGTGCCGCCGGAACCATGAATAGAGGTATACCCGACGGAGTGCAGGCATCGGCAGCCAGATGGCTGGCGTAGCCTGAGAACCACACGGCCCCCACCGCCAGTGACCAATCCACGCTAGCCGTGATGATAAGGGCAGTGCCAGCAGTTACGCACGTGAAGACCAGGGCACCCAGCAGCGTATGTGTGAAGCCCCGATGGCCAGTGCAGGCGCGCAACCCGGCGCCGACAGCACTTACCAGGAGGGTAAATGGGAGCACAGCCAGGTGTGTAGCCCCTTGCAGCAGCCTGACCGGTAGCGCATAGCCACGCATTCCGCGTTTCCCACGTATTCCGGGCCTTCTGAGCGGTCGGGGCATCCACGCTGTGACATACCACCCCAGCCGGTCGGCTGTCCTGCGTGGCAGGTGCTGAAGTTCCGAATCGGGAGCATCCAGGTCGGGGAACAGACCGGCCACAATGCCTAGCAGCAGTAAACCTGCTATCGCGTACGGACCGGGGTCGGGTATGCCACGTTCGGGCATTAGCAGGTATGGGATTCCCTTCGCGCCCGCGGCCTGGCCCGCAGCCAGCACCGCCGCCACGGTGGCTGCCGAAATCGCCATGTGCGTCTTGCCGGTCATGCCCTTGGTCTCTCCCCCTCTTATTTCCCTCTCAAATAGTGCCTTGACTCCCATACAGCAGGGACGAGCCTATTGTAGCCGGGGCAGGGTCTCATAATTGTCACCAGTCGCGCGGCGCGTCTCATCATGATTAGCGGCAGACAGGCCGGATATGCTGAAGGTGTAAGAATCCTGGCCCGAGGTTGGTTGCTATTTGGGCGGGACACCGGGATATGCGGAGTGACATCGGCCACACCGAAGCATAGCAAGAGGCTGTAGAGACAGAAGATAACGGTAGCCGGGTACGAGTAGTCTGCCCCAACCCGCAACCATAGCAACGAAGATGAATTGCTCTTCCCAGGAGAGCTACCTCAGGGTATTACCCTGTATGTGGCGTCTATCACCTCGGGCCCATCCCCGGAGTTGGAAATGTCGCCATCCTCGGAGCGGTGACCGGGAGTGTCGCTGTAACCACCATGCCCGGCATCGTGGTCTCCATGTGAGCGGTACGCTGGGTATACCCGATAGATGCGATGCTCGTGGACCTCCAACACGCCGGTCTCAAAACCCGCATTGCTTACATCGTCGCCGGGCTGATTTGCGATGCCAGGTCCACCGCGTACCGTTTGTACCGGCGCGCTGTCACGAGTGTAGCGGGTGTTGTCGGTGTAACGGGCAGTGGCATCGCCATTGACCGTGCGGCGGTCAGCCATAACCCTCCGGGTCCGGCGCGTCATCCAGAGGAAGGCTGCCCCGGCGACGAGGGAGTACACGATACCGGCATATCTGAACTGCAGCATGTCGCGTCTGCCGCCGGATATGTCGAACGCCGCCAGCATCGCCATAGCGGCCAGCACCGAAGCGGCGGCGTTTACGACCACCCACAGCAGCGAATGCCGGGCCATGTAGTCTACCATCGGCCTTTGGATGAAGCCGAAGACGCAGCCGTAGATGACCAGACCCGCCAGGGCTCCAATCAGGTCACCTGCCACGGTATGTACCCACCAGCCTGCTGCGGTGCCTGCAGCAAGAGCCGAAGATGAAGCCAACACGGTGCTGAAGAAGCTACCCAATGACGCCGCGCCATCCAGCCACCGTCGCAGAGCCAGCACCTGGCCGAAGCCGATGATCATGCCGCCGATGCAGCCTATCATGACTGCGCCTAATATTGTGCCAAGATAGCCCCAGAAATTCCCTGGCGTGATCAGCAAGAGCAGCACGACCGCTCCCCACATGTTGAGCGCTGTGCCCAGAGCCGTAAAACCAATCCATAAAGCAGTACGCAGAATCATCAGGGCGATCTCTCCTGCCAGGTGTCTCGGAGTTCGCCCGCTTCTAGCTCCGACGATTTGAGGCGATCTTATGCCCATTCCCTTTCCTACCATCTGCGCGCCTGCCGACTGACCGGCTCGACTCATGCTGTGAACAGGAAATTACGGCAACGTTATGTCAATATATCAGCGATATCCTAAGCGCTACCATGCCAAACGTCAAGCCTGCGTGTGATGAAATAACTGATATGAAGAATCTTGCTGAGTGCTGCCGAGCTGCAGAAGTGCCAGTACGTTTTCATCAGGCTCCCACAGACCCATCGAACCATGGGCGGCAATCGGCTTAGGCAAAGGTTGCACATCGCTCAACACCCATGCGTAACGACCGGCACTGTAGTCCCCGAACGAGCGCTCTTGCTCTGAAGGGGGCAGGTCAATGCCTGGAGTGCCAATCCGCACGCAATGCTTCAGGTTGCATACCGCGAGGATCATCCCCAACGGCAGCTGAGCAGGATCCACCTGTCCGGACGTGGGATGCGTATAGCCTGCTTCGGCTAATACCTTTGCGAAAGGCTCCTGCTTACACGCATCGCGCGCCCATCTCGGGAAAGCTCTCGCGGCGTGAATCAGAAGAGGACCACGGTACCATGTTCGCCACGATCTGGTTTCGATTTTTCTCGCATTGAGTGCTACCAGTGATGCCCAGGGTTGTAAAAGAGTTAGACACTTAATCCTATCGACCCTATCAGCCTCGTCGCCTTTCGTCATGAGCGAGTCGTCTGCTTCGACCGGGACATTGCGAGCCATAGATCCTCCCTTTCGAACTATCAGCCTCATGTTCAGCTGTCACCCGCCGTCACTCGCCGTCACCAGGTGAACCTATCGAGCCTACCTACCATGCTACCTTGTCACTCGCGCTCCTGAAACCAGCTAGCATCAATCATATTGCCATTTGCGTCACGCAGGTGTCACCCCTCGATGCTCACCAGACAGAAGCGCTCTCTACACAGCAGCTATAGTAGCTATGCCCGCTGCCAAGCCCAGAGCGACCCATGGCCCTTCTGAACTTGCGCACCGACGCACCGAATACGCCGTACGTCGTCCGCTACTCCCGGAGGCACGTCTGCGGTCGAGAGCAAGCGCAAGGCACAGAAGCACCGGACCCATGAGGTACCTTTGGACGGGCACCTGGCGCATTGATATCGTGCGGAATGATCTGTATCAGGATGTGCAAAACTGAATTGGCCGCGTGTGGCCATAACTATAATGTGATGTCGGTAGGTAAGAATGTACGCATTGTGAGTGTCGGGGGTGCAATGGATAACTTTTACACAGTCCAGGACCTGGCGGAGCGCCTGAAGGTGCACAAGAACACGATATTGGCCCACATCAAGAGCGGCCGGCTGCCGGCGGTCAAGGTCGGCACTGTGTACCGTATCAGAGAGAGCGATGCGGCCAGGTTCATTGGCGCGGGGCCCGCAGCGGCGTCACAGGATGGGGCACAGATCCTTGTTGTCGCCAACCAGAAGGGTGGTGTCGGCAAAACCACCAGCGCGATATCGCTGTCCGCTGCCTTCGGTGTGCTAGGGAAACGCACATTGCTGATAGATTTAGATCCGCAGGGTGGCTGCTCAAATGCGATCGGCATCAACGCCGACGAGCTGAGCCGGACGGTCCGAGACGTCCTTCGCGAGGGTGGCGACGGCAAGCCCGATCCGCTTCCTATGCGCAAAGTCATCATGCGCACCAGGCACGGATTCGACCTAGTGCCCGCGAATATTGACCTGATGGCCGAAGAGTTCTCGCTGAGACAGGAACTCAACGCCGAGCACCAGCTCAAGAACCGACTGGAGCCGGTTCGGTCCGAGTACGACGTAATAGTGATCGACACTCCCCCATCGCTTGGCATCCTCACTCTCATGGCTCTCACCGCTGCCCACTCGGTGCTGCTGCCGGTTAGCGCGGAATATATGTCGCTACGCGGTGTCCAGCTCCTGCTCTCACGCATGGCGCGGGTGAAAGAAAAGCTCAATCCGGGGTTGCAAATCGAGGGCTTTCTAATCACCAAGTACGCCAATACGACCAACAGCCAGAGTGTTGCTGACAGTATTGCGGCGTTTGCGGACCAAAACGGCTTGCGCGTCTATCCCGGGTATGTCCCCTCCCGTACCGCCGCCCAGGGCGTGCCGCTCGGTGGCCGCCCACTCCTGCTCAGTGACCCGGATCATGCGGTATCCAGAGCATATATGCTAGTTGCAGAGGAGATTCTACTTGGCACGCCAGAGCAGAGCCAGCAGAGCCAGGCGGCCTCCTGAGCCGCTTATCTACGCCCCATTGCTATCCCTTGACCAGGACGCGATCCGTGCCCTGGGCAAGCGAGGCAACGGTAACAGCAACCTCAAGGCGCTTTCCACCGGGGACGATTCGGCGCTCGAGGGATTGTCGTATCTCGAAGACCTCGACGTTGTAGACCTCGTTGACACCGTTGACGCTGTGGACACTGTGGACGTAGACACTATTGAGGAGCCTCCAGAGACCCCCCTACCCTTCCATGAGGCCGAGGAGATCGGGACGGCTCGTGAGTTGGGGGAGCTAGACGAAAATACAGGTATTCCTGTAAACATGCAAACAGGTATTCAAGAAAACAAGATTACAAACATACAAGAATACCCGCAAACAAGTTTACCGGAAAACATGCAAACAGGTATAACTGTAAACTTGTCTGCAAGTATCCAGCCAGGCGTGGAACCAGGTAATCTAGGTAATGCAGGTATTCAAGAATACAAGAATACAAGTAATATGGCCGTGTGGCCCGATATGCCGATACGCGGTAGGCGCGGCAGCCTGCAGCCGCTGCCGGGCAAGATCCACTGGGAGCGGCGGTCTAACCGGACCTATCGGATCGATGCCGAAACGCACGATCTGGTTGGCGATGCTGCGACGGTAGTACAGCGTCGAGCCGGTTACAAGCTCACAAGGGACGATATCGCGGAGTGGGCTCTGCGGTACGCGGCCCGCGACATCCTGGCCCGTGGAATGATGTCAGATATACTCCGTGATCTGTTGTCGCCTGTTAGCGGCAGCGAGCGCGCCCTGCAATTCGATGATCCCGGCGATGATCCTACGGGTATACAGGAAAACAAGAATACAGGTAATCCTGTAAACATGAATACAAGATTACCCTACGTCGACTCGATTAATCATCCATCCGTATTAAGCTCTTTAACCGAGGGAGACGAATCGAGTCGAGATAGGGAAAACAAGTTTACAAGTATTCCGGCAGGATTGCCCGACTCCGCGGAACTTGAGCAATGGAAGATCTTTATTCAAGATTTTGCGTTGGAAATCCCTGGGGACCAGGCCGAGAAGGGCGCCACGGCCCATCAGCTCGCGCAGATACGGCGCCGCAGCGGGCTGTCTATCGAAGTGTTCGCCGAGGCGCTGTACGAGGCGCGGGATCGATTTAGAGCAGAGGGTAACAAGGCAAAACTGCGGAACCCCTGGGCGTTCTTCATTGACAGGTTGCAGTTGACGGTAGGGGCGTAAAGGCCGATTACCTGGAAGCGGCTGCTGTGTGGATGACGCTATGCTCCCCTGGTAGCAAGCGTCTCCACCAACCGCCCCCTCGCCTAGCACATGAGCGAGACGTGGTGGATGCCTCGCCTTGCAAGGGTGGCTCGTCAGAAAGTATCTCATTGCACAGGCGCACGCACTCGTTACAAATATAAACGTCTGGTCCGCTAACCATCCGTCGTCCTGCTTCTTGATCCTGGCCGCAGAAAGAGCATATTATCCCGCTTGGTGACTGCCGGTATTTCATGCAGACCTCCTTCACGTTTTCTATAAGTTGCCGATTTCTCCTGCTGAAGCCGTAACCCCGATTGGTCACCTGCAGTGTCATTATATCAGGTGCGTGAGTCGCACGGGTGGCACGGCTCCCCTCCCTTCGAGAATACGGGATCGCATTGATCGCTGGAATGCTGGCCATAAGGGTCTTGTACCACGTGCAGTCAAGAGCCTTATGGCTTACGCGCCAGCGCAACGAGCGAGCACTGTGTTGGTAATACCGCAGCCATCAGGGCGGGCCAGGCATTCTGTTCGGACCCGAAGCCCTGGAGCAAAAGCAGATACGCGCGGACGATACGGCAGGTCTGGCTCGATGATAGGTGGCAGAGCTGACTGCGCAGGCATGAGATAGATGGGAGAAATGCAAAGGAAAATGCATACGTGGACTGCGACAAGGCAGGTAGCGATACATCAAAAGGAGAGCAGAATCTACAGAGGTAGACATAAGGATGTGTACAAGCCTATTGTAATTGCCCGAAAGGATGTGCTATAAGATGGATGCACCAACCATCCTCGGCAGGGATGGTCATATGGCGTATGCCTGGAAACGGGGGTGGCACCTCGCTACCAGGCCACCTTACAACAGGAGCAACTGTAAGCAGAAACTAAGAACGCATAGCGCGTACGCCTTTACAGAAATATAAGGCAGTCGCAGACAAACAAAAAACCCGATTGCTTGAACAATCAGGTTTCGGAAGTCTCGGTTGCTAGATGAACCTCTTGGCGGGAGGGCCACCAGCTCAATTTGCTTTGGCAGGCATATTGTAGCACAGCCCTCCACGAGTTGTCAAGGGGTGGAGGGCTATTTCATGCCACGAATTTACGACAATACGCCAGGGAACCGGCCACCTGGTGAACAACGACAAAGCCGGAGGCCCCGAAACGAGGCACGGCACACGCCGGCAGGCAATCAAACAACAGCACAGACTGACCCCATCGGCAGGGCGGCCCGGCAGAGCAGGCCAGGGTCCAGCTTCGCAGCCCGTTTCGGCAGGATTATACTGCAACACGGCGTGGCAGCACTGCCTTCGGCGCTCTACCACTACCAGGGCGAGCTGGACCTGTCGGTTGTGCAGACATGGTTCATCTCCTACATCCTGACGCATAAGTGGGACTCCGATCTTCCCTACCCCAGCCTCCACAAAATGGCGCTCTGCACCGGCATGTCGTACGTCAATCTGCAGCGTATCAAGAGCAGACTATGCGAGATGCACTATCTGAAGGTAGTGCGGCGCACCAGCCAAAACGGAGGGCTGGATACAAGCGCTTATGATTTCTCGCCGCTCTTCGCTCGCCTTGAGAAGTTTATAAGCGAAGACACGCCTCCCCCAAACCCCATCAGGGAGGAGGGTCCGGCACCAGACGTGGTGGAGCTTGCGGACATGGACCCAAGCTTTGTAGCCCGCTTCGGGCGCGTGATCATACGGCGGGGCGTGGCGACCGTGCCGTGGGCTGTATATACGCACCAGGCCCAGCTTGGGCTGTCTCCATACCACGTGTGGTTGATCACCTATATTTTCTCCTTCCAGTGGGATACGGGTCTACCGTATCCGAGCCTCGTGAAGATGTCTGGCCTCACGGGGTACAGCCTGTCGCGCATCCACGAGATAAAGGTTGAGCTGGTCCAGATGGGATACTTGACCCTGATCAACAGGTCGAATGGCGACGGTGGACAGGACACTAACGCCTACGACTTCAGCGGCCTGCTCGATGCAGTTCGCCAGGTTCTTCAGCCGGCGGCGAGTTCGGCAGCGCCCACGGACGAAGATGCAGACTCGGATGCGAACGACGGCAAGACGGGGCGCAAGGGAAAGGGTAGTGCGCAGGCTGAACAGGAGGAAGATTTCCAGTACCTGCCACGTGGAGCAGCACCTCGCCGGGGTCGCAAGGCCATCTCTAACGAGCAGGTTGCGGCACCTGCAACAAGCAAAGTGCGTAGGAGCCCTGGTAACAAGAACCGGATAGCCCCTGGTAACAGTAACGCTATAGAGCCTAGTAACAAAGAGAGGATAGGGGGTAGTAACGCACAGAGGATAGGCCCTAGTCACGCAGACCGTATAGGGGCTAGTAACGGTTACAGTATAGAGGCTAGTCGGCAGATGCAACCAGGTACGGTAACGGGTAGCGGAAGGGGGCTAGTAACGCGTGCCGCACACGAAATAGAACCATTAAAAGAAGAATCAAAACAAGAAGATGATTCGAATCAGCACTCCAGAAAAGTTGCTACAAGAACGAAGGTGACCACGCAAGCAAGGTCGAGTATCCCAGGCTATTCACCATATATAGCTGCAGTTGCAGCAGATTTCTCTCGCGAGCTTGGAGACGCGATACATGAAGCCTCCAACATGAAACAGGCTCTAAATCTCTGGCAGAGTTCAGGCCTCAGCGAACAAGAATTCGTCGACCTAATGCAGGAAGCCCGAAAGCTCACACGCAAGTACCAGAGCCGCCCGACCTGGGATGCTATGAACAATAAGATGGCTTACTATTTCGCGACCCTTCGCGACTTAATAGGAGAAAATCCTAGGACTTAGTGCACCTAACAAAATCGCGGCGCACGTAGGAGAGAAAGCAGGATGGTTGTGTGCCATGGAATCGAGTAGAAGGAGCGCCTGGCTCCTGGGGCGCCACCGGTTTCTTCGAAGGTGCTGAACGCTTCAGGAGAGTTTCTCGGCCAACCCAACGATAATGCCCTCGGGGCCGCGGAGGTAGGCGAGCCGATCCGTGTCCTCGTATTGCACTACCTCGCCGACCAGTTCGGCGCCGTGGGCAATCAGGCGCGCGACGATGCCGTCAATGTCGTCGACGGCGAACATGATGCGGCGCATTCCGAGCTCGTTCACCGCAGCGTTCTCGGCCCCGTTTCTGATCGCTTCCGGCGTGTGGAACTTGTCCAGCTCGATCAGTCCGTGGCCGTCCGGTGTGCGCAAAAACGTGAGGGTAGCGTGGACATCCTGAAGCCCAATGAGTCGATCTACGGAGGGGCCCTCGACGGTCGTCTCACCCACCAACTCGAGTCCGAGTTCGAGAAAGAAGGCCTTCACGGCTTCGAGGTCGTCGACGACGATGAGGATGTTGTCCAATCTCTTGATAACCATGTCTCTAGTATAGCAGAGGCCGTGCGCGGCGGTCCAGGGTCCAGGCCGACCATTCTCGCGAGTTGGCGGAGTCCAGCGCCGCCCGGTCCGACACTCGGGGCCGTCCGCCCCTGGGCTTCGGCGGCTCTGGCGGGAGCAGCGGCGCGATCCGCGCCCACAACGCGTCAGGCAACAGTTCCTTCGTCATGGCACCCTCCTCCATGACTCCTATTCTGCTTCCTTGGCTGCTTACGCGAAGGTTCTGTTAGGCGTGCTTAGTGTAAGCACGCGGCGCAGTCAAAGGCTAGAGCGAGCAAGCATCCTCGGCAGTTTGGATATCAGGTGTCTGTATATACAGACACCTGTTCATCCGCATCTCGCTATGAGTCGCGCGCTAGAGCAAAGCCCCGTTGCGGCGTGTGTGGAGTGTCTGTATATACAGACAGTTATTGGACAGTCGACGGTTTACAGGTGGATGGGAGTTTTCCACAATTTCACAGCATCGTGAGACTGTGATATAGTCGGTAGAGTCACCGGCAACTACCAGGCCGTAGTCTAGGAGTGCTAAGTGGAAGACTCGATACCTCTTCAGGAGGCAGCAAGGCAGTTTGGAGTAAAGGCAACGCGTTTGCGCCGTGCCGCGTGGGACGGCCGCCTGGCCGCGAGGCTTGTTGGCAACCAGTGGTTGGTGCCTCCCGTTGAGGTCGAACGGTTTCTGCGGGAAGGCCGCCACAGATCAGGTAGCGCGGGCGCCCCAGTACAAGCAGCACGCAAAGGAGAAACTATGGCCCGCATCATCGCCGTCGCCGTGCCAAAAGGAGGTACGGGCAAGACCACCACCACGCTCAACCTCGGTGCTGCGCTGGCCGAGCAGGGGCAACGGGTGCTGCTTGTAGACTTCGACCCCCAGGGCAATCTCACCCAGTCCTTGGGACTGCGACCCAGCCAGCTTGAGCACACTATTTACAGCGCCATCAAATATTTCCTCACCCGCTACGAGCCACAACTGGAACTGGCTATCCACAAGACAGCGGCGGGTATGGACCTTGTACCGACGAGCGCGCGGCTCAACCTGGCGAACGACGAGCTGGCCGTGGCGATCCAGCGTGAATTTGTGCTGCAGAAGCTGCTTGCGCCCGTCGCCAACCGCTACGACGTGATCCTGATTGACACCCTCCCTTACCTGGGGGTGCTGGTGATGAACGCACTGGTAGCGGCACATGAAATCCTGATCCCGCTTCAGGCCGAGTACCTTGCCACCGAGTCGGTTGCCCTGATCCTGGATCAGGTCCAGCTTATGAGGCGCGCCGGGCTCAACCCCGATCTGTCGGTCACAGGCATTTTGCTCACGATGGTCGACAAAAGAACGGTGATCAACCGGGAGGCCGCCGAATATGTCCGTAAGACATTTGGGCACCAGGTCCGTATCTTCGATACTGTAATCAAGCGTTCGGTTCGCTTCCCGGAGTCGCAGGCCACCCATCAGAGCATACTGGGGCACGAGCCTCAGGGTGAGGGAGCGCGGGCTTATCGGGCGCTTGCCGCGGAGGTGCTCAATGCCACAGTCTAGCACGAAATCCAGCACCAAGCGCAAGGGTTTCTTTGCAGAGGCACCGGCTCGCGAAGACGAGGAGGCCCGCCAGCGTGAGGTGGCTGCTCTGCTTCCTACCCGCCGTATGGTAGTGCAGGATCTGCCGGTCGAGCGCATCCTGCCCAATCCCTTCCAGGCCCGCCAGCAGCTCACCAACCTGGAGGAGTTGAGCGCGGCGATACAGGCGCAGGGCTTCATCACGCGCTTGCGTGTCCGGCCCAACCCTGACCAGAGCGGCTACTTCCAACTGGCATACGGTGAGCGCCGGCTGCGGGCCGCTAGGCTTGCTGGTCTCACGGAAGTGCCCTGCGAGGTAGCAGAGCACACCGACGATGAACTGCTCGAAATAGGGCTGGCCGAGAATATACAGCGGCGGGACCTTGAGCCCCTCGACGAAGCGAGGGCCTTCCGGCTGTTTATAGAGCAGCGCAACTACTCGATACGCCGCCTGGCCGAGCGCATCGGTAAAGACAAGAGCTATGTCGAGGACCGGCTCGCGCTCTTGCGCACCCCGGAAGACGTGCAGCGGATGATCGAGCAGCGCCCCGATGCACTACGCATAGCGAGGGAGATAGCCAAACTCCCCACACCCGAGGAGCGGAGGCCCCTGATCGAAGGGGTGATGGCTGGTCAGGTCAACACTGAAGACGTGCGCAGTATCGTTCGGGCGGTAACCAGCCCTGCGCCTGCCCAGACTAGCATAGCCGGGCAAGCGTCCTCTACTGCCATGGCCCAGCAAGAAGATGCCCAAGGTGACTTAGCAGAAGAGGCTGTTGTTAGCCGTGTTGTGAGTGTGGATGGTGTGCCTGTCACTATACCTGTGTGGAAAGAGGATGGGCCCGGAAAGCAGCCAGGTTCGGCTGTCGAGTCGGCGCTGAGAGCGAAAGGGGTAAAGGAAGCCAGGAGAGCGGCAGCATCCCTGCGGCGTGAAATGGGCACTATGCGTGTGATCCTGGCACGCTGGCACAAGGCCCTGCCCGATATGACCGTTGCCGAGAGGACCTTACTCGAGGGCTATATCCAGGAGATAGAGGGTGCCAGTGCAAGGTTGCGGATTGACCTGCATGAGATGAACTTGGGTGGCCAGGAAGCTCAAGAGGAGTAAGAACAGGGATAAGCAGAAGAGCCAAAATTGTCATCTATCGGGAGTGTCGTGCGTAGGGCAAGTTTCTAGGGTTTTCATAATGAAAACCCTAGGGCCAAACCCGAGCTACAGGGCGCAACTGGTAGTTCACCCGAATATGTGTCCACTTTTGCTCGAAGTTTTGCTATTACACCCGATGGGTGCTCGTCACGCACGACCTGGGTTGGCCGCCAGTCTCGATGACGAGACTAATCACCCGAAATCCTGCGAACTACGCATTCACGCAAACATTCAGGTAAAATCCTTTACGCGAATTCTTGCTCACTGAGCCGAGTTTGCGCTCGGTCGGTGAGCAAATATTCAGGTGAACTACCAGCAACCAACAGATTATGACTTCTTACGGAATTGCGGACCAGGGGAGCACACTATTGGACCGAGAAGATATCACACTTGGGGAACATGCTGAAGAGGAGGACGCCGAGGAGGTGGATGGGGTAGCGGGGCAAGAGACTTCAGCCGACAAGCAAACAACTGCTCTGGTGCCGGCACGAGAGCAGGTAGTGCAGTTCTACGGAGATAACATCCCCGTTGCGCAAACGCCTGACGGTGAGATATATGTGCCGCTGCGACCGCTCACGGACTTTCTCGGCTTGGCCTTCGGCTCACAAACTCTGAGGGTGCGCAGGGACGAAGTGTTGTCCGAGCGAGCACGCACCGTCACGATGGCTCGCTCCGATGGGAAGAGGGTCGGGATGCTCTGCTTACCGCTGGACCTGCTGCCGGGCTGGCTCTTTGGGTTACAGCCCACAAGAGTGAGGCCAGAGCTTGCAGAAAAGCTACGCCGGTATCGCGCTGAAGCTTTCAGAGTGCTGTGGGAAGCCTTTAAGGGTGACGTGTTGCCAACTACACCTCCGCAGAAGGACCTGTCGGGCGCGGCGCTCGCCCTTGAGATCGCAACGGCCATGCAACACCTCGCCCGGCAGCAGCTCGACATGGAATCACGTCTGGGCGATGTAGCCGGGCGGCAAGAGGTAATGGCTCAGTATCTGAAAGGCTTCATCCAACGCACTGAGGGGCGGCTGCAAAACCTTGAGTTGCACCTGAGTACAGGTGCGACCGTCAGCGAGGCTCAGGCCACTGAGATAGCACTGGCCGTCAAGAACATCGGCCAACGATTGGCCTCCCAGGGGGACAAGAGTGGGTACGCCAAAGTCTACTCCGAGATGTACAGACGGTACCAGATCTCATCGTTTATATAGACACTTAGCAAAATGCCTTTTATGGCTGTTGAGAGCAAACCGTGCTTGAGTATACCACAGACTGGAGCCTGTGAGATACGCCACGGCAGTCTGTAAGCGTTCAGAGTTGAGGTGGAGCAATTTCCACTATATGCTAGATGCATGACGAAAGAG
>JADMIH010000265.1 GCA_015478675.1 Chloroflexota bacterium
CCCCCACCCCATGCCCCTCTTCCCCCTGTGGGAGAGGGGCTTTACTCCTACTGAGTGCACAAGGGATAGAGCTGGCTCCCATGAAGGGAGAGGGGCTTTCTCCCTGGTGAGTATCGAGGGCTATGCCAGGGCCCCCAAGCCCTTATTCTGGAACACTTACCATCTCTTCCCTCTGAGCAGCCAACTGAACAACTTGAGATATTGGTTGGTAATTGCCTCCCACGAATATCGCCTTTTGACGTATTCTAACGACGTACTACGCCGCTCAGCAACTATGTCGGGGTTATCCACAAGGTGCTGAAGCACGCGTCGCAGGCTTTCCGCGCCCTCCTTGCCGCTGTAGCCAAAGCCGACATTTCCTACCGTTTCCAGGTTCTCAGGAGTATCGTTGGTTATCACGCAGTTGCCGAAGCCCATAGCCTCAAGCAGCGCAGGGTGTGTGCCACCTACGCCAGAAGTCTCCACAAAACAATAAGCATTGGAGCTTAGCTCGCGATAACCCTCACCAAAGAGATAGCCTGTAAATACAACGTCCTCGGAGGCGCTCTCTTTGAGCTGTAAGATATAATCTTCGGCGTACGCGGCATCCCCCACGATTACGCATTTCATGCCGCGCCTCTCTTTCAGCGTGTTGAAGGCCTCCACAAGATGGTGGGCGCAATTCTCCGGCACGAGCCGCCCTACGAAAAGGATGTACTCTCGTGGGCGCAGGCCCCATTTTTCGAGGGTAGCTCCGGGGGGCAGAGGCGATACCTCCGAGCCGTATGCGATATAAGGCGGCTTGCTGTGGTAACTATCTTCGTAGTATTGTTGCACAACCTTCGAGTCGGTGACGTACGCGGTAGGTAGGAAAGTAGCCAGCCTCTCCGCCAGCTTGATGTAACGCTTGGCGGCATTGGGCCACTTTTCCCGCTTCCAATCGAGGCCATCTACATTCAGGATTGTGCGCTTCCCCACAAGCCGCGGTATCCAGGTAACAGGGCTGTTGCCTGCAATGAAATATAGGCAAATGTCATAGGGCTGCGCCAGTGCATGCAAAGAAGATATAAAAGCATGCACCAGCGTATCGAGATACTTGTTCTCAATAGTAGGCAGCTTCACCAGGCGCATCCCCCTGTACTCGCTCCCTTCGTACTTAATATGGTGGGCGCGGCAGTAAACAGTGACCTCGTGGCCCCGCTCAACCAGGCGTGCGCCCAGTTCTTCAACGCAGGTCTCAAAGCCGCTATAGCTTGCCGGGATGCCCCGTGTGCCGAGCATAGCAATCTTCATTAGTCGTCCTGTTAATCTCTCTGTCTGTTAGATTATCTGTTCATCTCATGGTAATGACAACCGGCGACCTTTACCAGCTTCTAACCCCTCAATGCCAGTAATAGTAGGGGATGATCAGCGAAGCCATAGAGTATGCGGCGAAGAAGAAAAGGGCGTTCAGCGACAGCCAAATACCCCATGGTAGCCGCCCGTGCTCCTCCTGCCGCAGCGCCGTTCGCGCCCAAAGCGCGCCTGAAGCTCCACGCACCAACTGGGCAAGGAGCGCCCAGGCTGCGCCCAAACCCACCAGAAGCATCCAGGCGATCGGCGTCATCATCACAAATAGATACCGCCCCTGCGGATCTGTGAATACGCCCGTTGTGCCGGCGGGCGACATTTGCCTGGCAAAGCTCGCTATAACGATCAGCCCCAGCGTCACCAGGCATACAGGCACAAGCCAGTCGGAGCCGCGCCACCTGCCTGCTCGCCGCAACCCGCACCACCCAAGCCCAACAAAAGCGCACACTATTACGACGTTCCAGATAGTGTAAAGGTTTTCCGGCAGTGGCACCGAAAGCCACCCGAAATTGCCCCAGAACGACCTGAATTGCCTGTAAGCAAATCGCTGGAAGACCGCGACCTTGCTGAATGCCTGGCGGTTCACCAGCACATCAATTATCTCCCTCTCGTCTGCGGGCACAACGCGCGCCAAAGCCGGGCGCAGAGAAAGCGATCCATCCTCAAGCGAAGGGTTAGAGACGGGCACAACGAAGCGCGTCACTTCACCAGGAGCGTTGCCGGGGCGCGTACCCACTATCGAGAGGCCGTCGAACTGCACAGGCTCATCACCCGCCTGTAACCGCAGCATTGCTTTTCTGTAAACGTTTGGCGCGGGCATCACCAGCGTCACGGGCGTCCAGCCACCCTCTATAGTGGGCGTAATAGTAGCCCACCCTTCCACCGTTTCCAGCGTTTCATTTCCAAGCCTGGGCAGCCTCCCCCTTTCATCCAGGAGCAGCCCTGCTTTGGGAGCTACTGCGCCCGTCTGCGGGAGTCGTGCCCAGAGCGACAGCGTGATAGTGAGAGATGGCTGTGGCAGAGGAATATCTATCCATTGGTAAGCCATCTCGCCGGGCGCGAGAGCCATTACGTAATCTCCGTCGTGGGCGGAGGGCGATTGCAAGCGCGCTGCTCTGGCGCTCGGCTGCCCGCTACTCCCCACCTGCCAGGCCGCCGCTTTATTATCCGGCTCGAATGCCAGCAGCATGAATCCTACTGCGGCAAGAAGCAGAAGGCCGGTCAGAGCCGCAGGGACAACAAGAGCTTTACGTTTTGTGTTCGCAGGGCTTCCACTGCTCCGCTTTTCTATGAGCCGGGTAACTAATATGCCAACCCAGACCAGGAGGCCAAGTCCCAGCATAGGCGCAGCCGTGATCGCAGCTGTAGACTTGGCGGCAACGCACAACCCTGCGAGCGCCACCGAGAGGGCCACAAGGGAAGCGCCGCGCCAGCCGGTGGGCCAGCGTACCAGAGCCACCAACGCCACAAAGAGGGCTGTGGTACAAAACTCGGCGAATATATCGTTGCTCGCCATCGAGGCTATGAAAGCGTGCATCGGCAGCAAGGTGACGGTAAGGGGCAAGAGCAATCGCAACCAGGGGTATTTGCGCGGCGAAAGGAGTGCGCCCGCCAGCCACGCAAGCCCAGTTACGCCCAGGCTCAATAGAACAGAGACCGCGCGCATTATTTTCAGCGCACGCTCAGGGTTAGAATAGATGTCCACCGGGATGCCCACTGCGCGCACCGCCCTTATAGCGAGCGCGCCCAGCAGATAATATGCAGGGGGCTGGCGCGTCTCCCAGAGGAAATCAGCGTAGAGATTAGCGCCGCCGGCGGGGAAAGCTGATGCGCCCGGTGCAGGGTCGCCTGCATGCCGCCGCGTCCAATCATTCCTGTCCATAGAGGCGACAATTACTTGCTTTATGGCTACAAGGTCGTTATAATCGCGGCCTCCCTCCTGCCACTGAAGCGATTGCACCCTCTCATTGCTCAAGCCATACTTATCAAGCAGAACCGCGTAAGTAAAGTGGCCGTGCTCGTCCGGCCCTTGCCAGGGTGGAATCACCAGCATGTAAATAAGGCCGTTGATCAGCCCCACCGCCAGCACAAAGACGAGCGACCACCGCGCCATCCACATACGGACGCCCCCTGGCTCGTGTGAGAGGCGCACGAAGTGCCACACAGCCCAGCCTGCAACAAGCAGCGCCAGCAGGATAATCGCTATGGCTCCCGCCGAGAAGCCCCCGGAGGCCAGCCCAAGCACAGGCAGCAAGACCTCTTGAGGAGGCGGCGAATAGTGGAGGCCAAAGGCAAGATCGCCCTGCTGAGGTTGGCCGTTGCGGTAGAAGGAACCGAACCGGTAAGGATCGCTTGGTAGTCTGGGGTCAGCCAACCAACGCGAAAAGGCAAGAGCGTTATCCACGTTACCATCAGGAGAATCTATCTCCATATAGAGCGACTTGCCCTTGCTGTTGGGGATAGGAGGGAAAGAGAAGAGATACCAGGAGTTTTC
>JADMIH010000266.1 GCA_015478675.1 Chloroflexota bacterium
GAAACGTGAAAGGTTGAACCCCAATTCGCACCTCGTAACTCGTAACTCCCTGCAAGTAAGCGTTCAGAGTAGGGGTGCAGGGGCTATGCCCCTGACAGGGTATTAGGGGTGCAGGGGATATGCCCCTGACGGGGTATTAGGGGTGTCCCCTAATCTCTCCTGATAAGAGTTCCCCCTCCCACGCATGGGAGGGGGTTAGGGGGTGGGCCTTGCCCTTGTACGATGCTAGTGCCCTGCTCAACCCCAACCCTGAACATTTACCCCTGCAACCTTACTGCGTGATCCCACGTATATAGGGTTATACAGGGGAGATGTCCAATGAGTAACAACGCTGTAGCTGCCATGTCAGGCACCGGTGCCTCGGTTGTCCTGGGTTCGGATATCAGCCTGGATGGTCTAAAGCGATCGGCCAAGGCTCTTTTCCAAGCGCCGCTGAGTGGTATAATGTCAACCCCCGACGCCGACAACTTCCTTCGTCTCCGCTCTCCTCATTCAGAGGGCAGAGCTACACAGGATGTAAATCAGAGTAGCAGATCAGACGAAGAAAGTGGCGCGGTTCAACTTACACCAGACGCCGCCCACTCGCCACTCACAGGCGATCCTGGGCCTGCGGCAGCCGCTATGTCCACTTCCGCCGAGCAAGACCGCGCTTCTGTAGCTGCGGCCCTGCGGGGCGACCAGACAGCCTTCGGCGACCTTGTTACTCGCTACCAGTCTGCTGTCTACAACATGGCATACCGTATGCTGGGAGACCCTACTGAAGCAGAAGATGCCGCCCAGGAAGTCTTTGTCCGGGCATGGAACCAGTTGCATACTTTTCAGCTTGATCGTAGATTCTCTACCTGGCTCCTTTCTATAGCCTCGCACCACTGCATAGATATGCTGCGTAGGCGGCGCCCTTCAGCCCCGCTTGATGATGTAGCTCTCTACGTGCCCAGCGATGAGCCGCAGCCTGACGAGCTTGCCTTACGCAATGAACAGAGCGCTGCTGTAAAGCGTTTACTCGATGCATTACCCGACAAATATCGCTCCGTAACCGTCTTACGCTATTATAATGACCTCTCCTACGAGGAGATCGCACGTGTTACAGGCCTCACCGAAAGCGCCGTCAAAACCCAGCTTCACAGAGCCAGAAAGATGCTTGCAGAGCAACTGTCAGGCCCCGGTAGCAACATCCAGTGCCAGGTATGAGACCAGATATGAAAATATTCAATAGTAAGCTTGAGAGGGCGACTCGCAGCTTAGAAGCCAAAACTCTAAACTTTCAGAAAGGGGGTGCCTCCTAATGGTATGTCCAACTGTCAATGATCAACTAATGTCCCTGAAGCTAGACGGACTGCTCGACGCTGAAGACGAGCGCCATCTGGACGCACATATAACGCGCTGCCATGATTGCGCCCAGCTATGGGCTGCAATGCAAGAAGCCGATTCACTCCTATGGACCTCGGCGCGAGAGGCTGTGCCACTGCCCGTGAACTTCCAGGCGAACGTAATGTCTCTGGTAGCCGCTACGCCCGTGTTGCGCCCACAAATGGAGGCGCTGCCCGAGGCCACTCCAGCTGTTGCGCTGCCGGAAGGCGCATCAGTCATACCATCGCTCACGCGGTGGCTCGACGAAGAAGCGCCTGCCTACCACCTCGACACGCTACAAGAATGGCATGCGCGCATAGCCTCCTATGTGCGTGGTATGGCAGTAGTCGGTCTCTCGGTGGCAGCGGCTGTGGGCCTCCTCCTTGCCTTCGTCCTTTCGGATGTAATACAGGTAAGCGGTCCCATGTCCGACCTGGTAAAGATGCTACGGACATTCTTCCAGGCAACACAAACCTGGGTTGCTTCTCTCTTTGAGGGCTTTGGCCCCGCTACCGTAACAGTGGTCGGCCTTGTGCTGGGCCTGCTGGCCCTGGCGGGTTGGCAGCTAGTATCTAACTACCACCGAGCCGCTTCCGAACAGCGCGCCAACACAGGCTATCTGGAGGCGCTGACGTAGGCGCGTAATACCTAATGCGTGAAACCTGAAAGATTATTGTTTGACCGTCTTTATCCCCAACATACGCAATAAGTATTACGCATTACTCTTCACCTTTCACGCATCACGAGTTTTAAGTGCTAAGTTATGACTTCCTTGCTCAGACAAAATAAAATAACAACCCCCTGCGCAGCCTTCCTCTGCTTGCTCTTTGTTACTCTCGGATTCTCCCTCTTTGGCGCGTCCTCAGCTTATGCCCAGGGCAACGGCGACCGGGTGATGATCGGCAACGATTTGACGATAGATAAAGGCGAAGAGGTGCAAGGCAACGTCAGCGTTACCAACGGCAACCTGACCTTGCTCGGCACTGTAGATGGCAAGGTGGTAGTGGTCGGCGGTGCCGCTGACATAGAAGGCCTCGTCAAAGGCGATGTTACCATAACTAACGGCAATGTGACCCTTGGCCCCACCAGTAACGTTATCGGCAATGTGCTGGTCGTAGGAGGCACAGTTTCCCAGGACCCGGGCGCGAAGGTCGGCGGCAAGGTAAGCGCGCCCAGCATTCCGATGGTTGACACCAACATTCAGGCTACCTTCCAGAATAACGCCTCCTCTTTTGCGGCGTCCCACCCCCCTTTCTCCAACCCGATGAGCCTCTTTGGGCGCTTCGTTATCTGGGGTATGCTGAGCCTGATAACCCTGCTGCTGGCTGTGGGCGTGGCGCTTGTGGTGCCCGGTCGCGTAAGCATAGCCAACGCTACACTCAACGCCGAGCCTGGCCCCTCGATAGTGGTCGGCTTGATCACAGCAGTTCTCCTTCCACCTGCAATGGCGGCGCTCTCCTTCGTGCTGCTGATAACCTTTGTGGGCGTGGTGCTGATACCTGTGCTGGCTATAGCCGCAGGCCTGGCTTTATTGTTCGGCCTGGTAGTATCGAGTATATGGCTTGGCAGGCGCATATATGAGACAACCCACCAGGGCACACACGGTATGCCACCTCTCATGCTTGAAGTGCTCCTTGGTATGGCCGTGCTCCTCGGCTCGGCCACCCTTCCGGGGATCTTTCTCTCACCCTTCATTGGCGTCGTCCTGATGATGCTCGTTTACTTTGTCGCATGTATAGGAGTAGGCTCCGCTATATTGAGCCGCCTCGGTACTTTAGCGCCGCCCAAGCGTACCCGGCCCTACGGCCCCACACCCTGGAACGCGCCCTATCTGCCCACAACACCTCCTCCTCCGGCCCCGCAAGAACCCGCAGTAACAGCCCCCCTTGGCCCCGCTCCCGGCTTCACAATAGATCAGCAGCCCTGATCTCGCCTCAGCCCTCATAGCCCGTGCCTCCCCCTGGTTCACCCCACCCCATGATGTGCAAAACTCCCACAGATTGGCCCCAAAACAGTGTCCTCAATCCCCTCACAAAAGGGATTAACTATATGAATGCATTCAATAACCTTTGTAGCGCAACAGAGGTTTCCTTATCAGCCCAACGGTCGCTGGTGCCCCAAAGAGGGATCAGACGGTGTCCCTACAATCAACCAATATAAACCGCTAACCAGCTAACCGCTCCCCACAGGAGCAGTAGGCTGAACAAAAACCAGAGCAGGTGGCGGCCTCATCTCACAGCCTCACAACCCACCACCTGCCCCGGCATAACGCATGACACATCTAACGTAACGCCAACAGTCACCCCCACCCATCGAGCCATGCGTCATGCTACCCCCCACCAGACCAGCCGCGCCTGCGCCACAAGGCACCGGCACCCGTCCCACATCTCAGCCCATAACTGCGCCCACCACCGTATGGGTACAGA
>JADMIH010000267.1 GCA_015478675.1 Chloroflexota bacterium
CAGTTAGTCAGTTGCAAAGAGCTATTTACTCTGCTATAATAGTAACACTTGGGCGTGTAGCTCAGTTGGTTAGAGCGCAGTCCTGATAAGACTGAGGTCCGTGGTTCGAGACCACGCTCGCCCACCCCCAAGTGCTGAGGCCAGTCGAACGACTGGCCTCACTTGCTACTTTACCCTGACTATTTGCACCTCCTGCCCACGATCAGGCTTACCACCCGGCCCTATAACGCCCATATCGCTGTTTGTGCCTGCATAAGCCGCCCACTTACCGTCGGGCGAGACAGGCACGAGGTTCTGTACACCACCCCAGCCAAGCTGGTCCGGCGATGGCGACTCGCCTGAGAAGCGCGCGTACCCTGTGTTGCCTGTAGCAAAATCGTGGATAGCTACACCCCCTTCTTGCAGCACCTCCAGCCATTTGCCCGGTTCCATCCACCACATGTTTGAGATGAGATTTTCGTGCAGCACTTCCAACCTGCCATCCGGGTGGCGTCGCACCAGGTCACCCGATGAGTAATAACTTCGACCTGTCACATAGTAGTACAGAGAGCCTTCGCCGCCTTCGCTTAGCACCTGTATGGAGCCGTCCCACGGGTGTTCTGCCAGCAGTTCAGGCTGGCTGCCGGGCGTCAAGCTGTACAGAGCCGTGCGTCCAGGTGCACCCGCGCTGCTATGGGTGGCGTAGATTAGCGCCGAGCCATCCGCTCGCCAGTAGAGGCTTGCCTGCTGCATAAAGTAGGTGCTGCCCAGAGACCACACCAGGTTCGAGGGCTTATATCTATACACCTGCCCCGTAGCTGCGTCCCAGATGGCGATAGCCTGTACCTGCGGCTCAGGGTCCGCGGGGCCGGGGTCCTGGCAGGGAACACATGGGGATGGCAGGCGCACGGACCAATCGCCGGGCGGAGCAGTGGCCTCCACCCAGGCAACCCTGCGGCCATCCGCTGTTGCCGTCCAATCGCGTATCCACGGGCCGCCCGCTGTGAGGGTGATAGGCTTACCGGTGTAAGGGGCTAGAAGCATGAGGAGCGGGCCGCTTCTGCTCCCGTTCTGATAGACGAGTGGCATACCATACCCGCAAAGACAGTACGAGATTTCTCCATCGGTTTCTCCTTCGCTTTTGGCGAGGAGACGGACCTTGTGGCTGCTGGCGCTCACCAGCAGTAGCTTGCCCTTGCCGCGTGGCTCACCCGTAGCCGGAGAGGAGCCGAGGGGAAGAACGAACATCTCCTCGTTCAGCCATATTGGAGTACCGGGGCTGAGCGTTACTCCCGGCTCGTGCGCATCGGCGCCCGCCCACTGCGCAACGGCTGGGTCGCGGTCGTAGACGGTTTGCTCCTGCTTTGTTGCCGTATCATAGTAGGTCACGGCCCATATATCTTCTGTTGCCCCTTTAACTAGCAAGGCGCTCTTGCCGTCCGGATTGGGTGCGCTTCCGTAAGGCGCTTTGCCATCCCACTCCGGCCGCGGGTATATATACTTCTCCATTGTGCCCGCTTGCGCGTCTACCGCATAAGACGCGCCTTCGTACGGCTCCTTGCCCGAAGACCAGTCAACCCGAAGCCGCGACGCCCCCAGCCAGGTTATCGCACCTCCAACCCCGATGCGCACAATGCCTCTGTGCACGTACACCTGATAGCCATCGCCCACCCTAAGTAGTGAGACAGGGCTGCCATCAGCCGGAGTTGGCAGAGGAGTGGGGCTGGGAGGTAAGGGCGTAGGCGTTGCGGGCAACACTGCCAGCAGTTCTTCCTTGAAGCTCTGGACAGCCATATTCTGGTACTCCTCGGCTCCTGCGCCCGTTTCTACACGATCTCCCAGGTAGAACATGCCTGCGGTGTCCCCCACGATGAAGTAATTATCTGGAGTCCCGCCGAGGAAGAGCATGAAGTTGAAGGGAGAAGAACCCGCATCGCCGCCAATCAGGTTGCGGGGCAGATAGACCAGCTTGTCCCAGTTCCTGGTCGTATCAAGGGTGAGGCGCACGATATTGTCCTTCACCCCCGGCTCATTCTTGTACCATTCGTGCACGTAGAAGATGAAAGTATACGAACCTGGCCTCTTCTCCGACCCGATTATCATGGCATCTGCTACCACGCTGGCATTAAATACAAGTGAGCGCAGGTCCCACAGTGGCTTGGGAGTGGGTGGAGGCGGTATGGGCGTTGCGGGCGGCACGTAGACCCCCTCTCCAGTGGACACAGGAGCAGGGAGCGCCGGCTTCTCAACGGTGGGCACCGCAGTTGGCACTATCACCGCTTCTGTAGGAAGGAGTGTTGCTGTGGGCAGCGCGGGCTGGGCGCTATTGGTGCCGAGACTACACCCGGCCATCACAATCAGAGCGCACAACACGATAAAAAGCGCTGGAATATGCTTCATTGCATTAGTCTCCTCGCCCCCTGGTAGTACAAAACAGCCCGGCAAACACCAGCCATCTGCCGCTACACAATGATTATAGCACGCCAGAAGAAAGCCCTACGCCATCTGTGCCGAAGGGTCGGCGGTGAAGGCGCACCCACACAGACACCCCTTGAAGATCGTTTTACCCCGATTCTGAACACTTACATCGCCACAAAACCTTCAGAGTAGTGGTGCAGGGGCATAGCCCCTGGTGAGTATCAGGGGACACCCCTAATCTCTCCCTGATAACAGTTCACCCTCCGTGTGCGGGAGGGGGGCCAGGAGGTGGGCCTTGCCCCCAACTCTGAACGCTTACGAAAGACAGGAAGACGGGATGCAGGGCTAATATGGTATATTCCTTATTAGCGGTGGTTGGCTACCGCTATTATCAACGCAGGTGATCTGCATAAGGGAGAGGGGGTTTCATGGCAAATGGCCCGGAACGAGTACAGCAGGCGCTTGATGCTCTGGGGCTGAAGTCTATGGTGGTGAGACTGCCGGAGAGCACACGTACAGCGCCGGAGGCGGCGAAGGCGGTGGGGTGCGACGTGGGCGCGATTGCCAAGTCGCTCCTCTTTATGGCCGATGGTGAGCCTGTGCTTGTAATTTGTGGTGGCGACAGGCGGGTGGATACATCGCGTGTTGCTGCGCTCATTGGTGCTTCGCAGGTGAAGATGGCCCCTGTGGAGGATGTGCGGCGGATCACCGGCTACGCCATTGGTGGCGTGCCTCCCATAGGCCATGCTACTCCTATTCGCACACTCATTGATAGAGAGCTTCTCAACTGCGAAACAGTGTACGCGGCGGCGGGGGCACACGACGCCCTTTTCCCAGTTGATCCGAAGCGTCTCTGCGAGGTGAGCGGTGCCGAGATCGCTGACGTTACCGCCTGCGGCGGAATTATGAATTAGCAATTATGAATTGCGGCAATCCAATTGCTGATCCTGCAAAGCGGAGCCAATATATGAGCCGTGCGATGGTGGTTGTAGGAGCGCTATTAGCAGCCGTTGGCATCGTCTGGATACTGCAAGGGATCAATATACTTCCTGGCAGCTTTATGACGGGCCAGCTCTTCTGGGCGTGGGCTGGAGTATTGTGCGTGGGACTGGGCGCCGCGCTTCTTTTTGTAGGCGTCAGAGGCGTGCGTCATGGCTAGGGAATAAGCGTTTGCGGTAAAAGCAGGCAGGCGCGGCGGCGATTCGCGGGCAATAGCCCACCCTGGGACAGGGGTCCTTTACAAGCGGCGCCTAGTTGACGCTCCCCAGCGCAAAGCCGATTTCTGGGAGCTTGCTATTTCTGGTTTCAATCTCTCCACTCGTAATTTGCGCAAACCCAGCTTCCTCC
>JADMIH010000268.1 GCA_015478675.1 Chloroflexota bacterium
ATTATCATCTGCAAAACGCTATCACCCGCTTAAGTGGCGAAACCTATGTAGTCCAAGGCTGCATCAACCAGCCTGGCTTTTATTAGCTGTTTATGTAAGTGTCAGTAGAGTTGAGGTGGAGCAATCTGCAAGGAGAAGCTGTGTAGGCGTACCCTCACCTACCCTTACGCACCCTCACCCCATACCCTCACCCCATGCCCCTCTCCCCCTCGTGAGAGAGGGGGCTTTGTGCATGGTGAGTGTAAAGGGGACACCCCTGACGGGGGTTACAAGGGTGATTAAAGCCCCCTCTCCCATGAAGGGAGAGGGGCATGGGGTGAGGGGGGGGGTAGGTGAGGGCAGGTAGCGGGCCGCCCTCACAGATACCCCAAGAAGGTTGCTCTACCCCAACTCTGAACAGTTACATGCCCTTCGCGCTTTGACAAGGCTCTCTCCCATGTGATAAGATGGCAAGGGCATTTTTCGTGCCTGATGAGAGTTAGAGCAAGATTACGAGGAGGTAATTGCATGGCAACCACCACCAAATCAAAGGTGGAGGCGGGTGGCCGCAAACCGCAGGCCAAAGTGCCCAAGCACGAGGCGCTCGGCCTTACCAAAGATCAACTGTTGGAAATGTATTACTACATGCTCCTCGCCCGCTCCCTCGACGAGAGAATGTGGCTTCTAAACCGCCAGGGTAAAGCCCCTTTTGTTATCTCCTGCCAGGGGCACGAGGCGATCCAGATTGGTGTGGTCTTCGCTCTTGAGAAGGGCAAAGACTGGTTTCTCCCCTACTACCGCGATCTTGGCATATGTGTAACTCTGGGCATGACCCCACGCGAAGTAATGCTCCAGCACTTCGCCAAGAGGGCCGACCCGAACAGCGGTGGCCGCCAGATGCCGGGGCACTACGGCTACAAGCGTCTTAGGATGGTCACCGGCTCGTCGCCTGTCGCCACTCAGCTGTGCCATGGCGTAGGCGTTGCCCTCGCCTCCAGGCTGCGCGGTATTGACGAAGTGACGGTTATTTCGCATGGTGAGGGCGCAAGCAGCAAAGGCGACTGGCACGAGTCGCTCAACCTGGCCGGTATTCACAACCTGCCTGTGATTTTCCTCTGTGAAAACAACCAGTACGCGATTTCGGTGCCTGTACCGCAGCAAGTTGCAGGTGGCAGCGTCGCTGCACGTGGCCAGGGCTATGGCATGCCAGGCGTGGTGGTGGATGGCACAGATGTGCTCGACGTATATGAGGCAACGAGGCAGGCGGCAGAGCGCGCGCGCAAGGGCGAGGGTCCGACCCTCCTGGAGGCGGTCACTTATCGCCTGACCGCTCACTCGTCGGACGATAACGACCGCACCTATCGCACTCGTGATGAGGTCGAGGCGTGGCGTGCCAAAGAGCCTCTACCGAAGTTCCGTCAGTACTTGCTGAACAACAAAGTCGCTACCGAAGAAGAGCTTGTCGAAATCAAGGCTCGCATTGACCGCGAAGTGAACGATGCCACAGACTGGGCAGAGACCCAGCCCGACCCGGTGGCCGATGACGTTATGCTGCATCTATATGCCTCACCGGAGGAGCGCGCACAATGGCAGTAAAGACCCTTATCGAGGCGATACGCGACGGCCTGCGCGAGGAGATGGAGCGCGACGAGCGCGTCTTCATCCTGGGCGAAGATGTTGGCCCGCGTGGCGGCGTCTTCGGCGTGACCGACGGCTTCTTCAAGCAATTCGGTCCCAACCGCGTGATAGATACGCCTCTTGCCGAGTCTGTGATTGCGGGTGCAGCCATTGGCGCGGCTATCAACGGTATGCGCCCCGTGGCCGAGATGCAATTCGCCGACTTCAGCCACCCCGCGATGGACCAGCTGATGAACGAGGCCGCCAAGATCCGTTTCCGCTCGAACAACGACTTCAACGTACCTATGGTAGTGCGTATGCCTTATGGTGGCGGTATACACGGTGCTCTTTATCACTCGCAAAGTGTAGAGGCGCTATATGGGCATATCCCGGGGCTCACCGTCGTGATCCCATCCAATCCTTATGACGCCAAAGGGCTGCTCAAGGCTGCCATCAGAGACCCCGATCCGGTGATCTTCCTTGAACACAAGGGCGCTTATCGCTTGATAAAAGGTGATGTGCCTGAAGGCGATTACACGGTGCCTATAGGCAAAGCCGCAATCGCCCGCGAAGGCAGCGACATGACTGCTATCGCTTACGGCATGATGCTGCACCACTGCCTGAAGGCTGCCGAAGAGATGGCGAAGGAGGGCGTCGAAGTGGAGGTTGTGGATGTCAGGACCATATCCCCCCTTGACCGCGAGACAATCATCGAGTCGGTGAAGAAGACAGGCAAGGCAATTATTGTCCATGAGGACACCAGGACGGGCGGCTGGGCGGGGGAGATAAGCGCCTCGATATCTGAGGCAGCTTTTGCTTACCTCGACGGGCCTATCGTGCGTGTGACAGGCCCCGATCTGCCAGCCATGCCATACAACCACAACCAGGAAGCCTTCTTTATGCCTAACCCGGAGAAGATCCTCAAGGCGATGAAGGATTTGGCTGCATATTAGCAAAACAAAGGGCGAGATAGCGAGGCGCAGGATTTACAAGACTCTTCTGCACGCTACGTCAATTCGATGATATATGAATAAGGAGAAGCAGATATGGCCGTAACGCAAGTTACAATGCCGCAGTTGGGTGAAAGCGTCACAGAGGGCACGATTGGCAAGTGGCTCAAGAAACCTGGCGATAAGATAGAAAAGTACGAATCGCTTGCGGAAGTGATAACCGACAAAGTGAACGCTGAGATACCCTCTCCTGTGGCGGGCGTGATCACCGAGCTAAAGGTAGAGGAAGGGGCAACTGTGCCTGTGGGCACAGAGATTCTCTCTATAGATGAAGGTGGCGAGGCTGCCGAGACACCCTCAACCCAGCCTTCCCCCGCCGCCGCGCCCGTCCCTGAGCCTGAGCCTGCACCCGCGTCCCAACCTGTGGCGACCGCGTCTGTGCCCGCGGCGCAGGCAACCGCTACCGCCTCGCCCGCGTCACCCTCAACGGGCGGCGACAATGGTCGTGCTGCGCCGCCGGCAGACATGAGCGCGATTGTGGCTGCCTCCATGCCCGCCGCCCCCGCGCAGATGTACGCAGGCACAGGCACAGGCGCAACCGCCGAGACCGCCGCAGCCGTCACCCCTGGCGCAACTGAGAGCGAAGTGGATCTCCTCAAGAGACGCTCTACCCCTGCGGTTCGCCGCCTGGCCGAGGAGCACGCTGTTGACCTTCGCCAGGTAAGCGGCACAGGTCTGGGCGGCCGCGTTACGAAGGAGGATATCCTCCAATATGTCGCGCAGCGTGGCTCGGCACCTGCCCCTGCGCCTGCGCCTGCCCCTGCGCCCCCTGCTCCAATCACTCCAGTGCCCCAGGCTCCTGCACCACAGGTCGCCCCCGCACCTGCCTCCCTGCCCTCGATGGGCACAGGCGACACCGTGGTTGGCCTGACCCCTATGCGCCGTGCTATCGCCGAACACATGGTGCGTAGCGTCCAAACCTCACCGCACGCCTGGACCACTGTCGAGATAGATATGACCAACGTGGTGCGCTATCGCGACAGCATCAAGGAGGAGTTCAAGCAGCGGGAAGGAGTAGACATAACTTATCTATCTTTCTTCATCAAGGCTGTGATTGATGCTATAAAGCAAGTGCCGACGGTGAATGCGACGTGGAGCGATGAGCAGGGT
>JADMIH010000018.1 GCA_015478675.1 Chloroflexota bacterium
GGATTAGTGGGCATTACAACCGCGGGCAGATCGCTAGACAGGACAAGCACAGCCCCGAAATACCCCTCATCGGGTGAAGGCCCCAGCACATCTACTGCAGCAGCAGGGTTGAACCCCCAGCCGTCGCCATTCGCCGCGTCGACGCCCTTGGATATTCGTGCAGTGGTAGCTGGCGCATCGCTACCGGTGCTTGCGGCCTTGCCGCTCGGGGCAATAACCGTGGGTCTGGGAGTGGGCATAACAGACAGTTTCTGACTGGCGTTTTGCCGGACGGCCTGTAATGCCGTAGGCAGATCACCGACAACTATGTTGCCGAAACGCTCGGTGGCATATATCCTCTGATCTCCGCCTAATACGAACGGAAAAGAGTCCGTGTATGCGAAGCGCGTACCCGATACTGCCGGGTTAAATTGGCTTTGAGGATCCGTAACGAGAGCTATTGGGCCATTTGCTGGATTTGCAAGGTCCAGGTACCAGATGTCGAAGTTATTAACGTCCGGATTGGGCGAACTGCCCGAGACCCACATCACTTGCGTTCCCTGAATTGTAGGGCTGAAACCACCGATGCTCGAAACGACCGATGTTTGGTCGGTGTTGAGATCGGTAACGCTGATGCCCTGATTGTTTGCCAAAACCAAGCGATAATCGAATATTGCGAACTCCGTGTTCATCTCGTCAGACCGAACGGCTGTATTGACCACACCAGTGGCCCGATCGTACGAATGTATCACTATTGTGTTGCCGATAGCGCCATTCGAAGGCTTCTCACTCCAAACAATATAGCTGCTGCTTACCACGGGAACCGATACAATCTGATCCGCCGCGATGCTAGCTACAAGTTCCGGTTGCCCACTAGGGATCTCTTTCTGCCAAATAGACGAGCCGTTGTCTGTGGCTTCAACCCAGACTACCAAGCTTCCATTGATGGCTGGACTAACCTGATCGACAGGACCAGTAGCTACGGGAAAAGTATAGCCGGTGCTGAGATCTTCGCCCAGAACGTCTCTTTCGCACGTGGCACAGCTATGACTGTTATCCTCCCACACCATCATATTTCCTGATACTGCAGGCGCCGTTTGGTAGCCAGGGCTACCGGTTATACTCATTAACCTGTGCGTTGCAGGGTTAACAACATTCACGTTCTGTTGAGGTAGTTGGCCGTCCACTAGTGGAATGGATAACGTGCTCCATGCCACATAATCACCAGACGCCAGTGACCCAAATTGCTTTGTATTTAGCACGAGATTTGCTCCGCTCATGACGGCGTCTTGTAAAGTGGCATTGAATGTATTCAGTGAGGTATCGAGCAAGAGCGGATATGTAGCAGAGACGGCACTAATATAGACTAGCCAGTTATTGTGATAATAGCTGACTATTCCGTTTGCATCTACCTGAACCCGCAGCACACTACCAGCTCCGTACTCACCGTAGAAACCGGGGAGCCGGATACCGTTTTCATATATTTCTAATAGTCCCAGATCCGGTCTTGTATGCCAACCATATTGTATAGTGCACCAACAAATGTCTCTGTCTTCAGAAGACATACCCAACATTATTTCATCGGCTGTGGAGGCGATGGTCGCTTGAATGTAGCCCGCGCCTGACTTAATGGATGTGTTTGAGGCAGCACCACCATCCCAGAACCCAGCAGAGGTCTTCGTAAGGGTATTGCTCACAGCGGCTACATTGGCCGGATCTATCCACCACACCGCCACCGGGCTTGGAGAAGGCGCCGGAGGAGGGCCGCCACTAGCTGCATAGAGCATTACATTCAGGAGTTGAGTACCCTGATCTTTGATAGCTGTGTCTACGAGCAGCGGGAAAGTTGCCACTCTATTGCTGGTGCGTGCGAGCACTCCGTTGTGGTAGTAGGTCACCGTCCCATTGGCATCCACTGCTACTCTCAGCACATCGCCTGGGTCGTACAGCCCAAACGAACCTTGCCAAGCACCGTTTTCGTAGATCTCCAACTGGCCATTGTCTGTCCGAGTGTGCCAGCCATAGCTCACGGTACACCAGCACAAGTCCACATCCTGGGTCGATAGACCAAACAGCGCTTCGTGCTGCAAAGGACCAAGTGTCATATCAACATAGCCTATACCCGATAGGATGTCCTGTGTGGAAGCAGCACCCGCATTCCAGCTACTACCTCCTGCATTCTTGAGAATGGAGTTGACAGTCGGGGTAACAGTGACGTTACGCTGGTCTACCCAGCTGACCGGCTGACCAGGCGGGTACGGAGAAGGAACAGGTCCAAGATTCTCTCCACCCAAGGTAGTGTTCAATATCTGACCACCGGGCGTCCACATGGATACGTCCACCATCAGCGGGTAAGTTAGGTTAGCTCCTGTGCTCGTGCGCAGGAGCCGTCCGTTATGGTAGTAGCTTACGACGCCGCTTGGATCAGCTTGTACTCGCAATACACTGCCTGCCCCATACACGCCATAGGAGCCTTTAAAGACACCATTTTCGTAAACCTCCAGCGTCCCTGTATCAGCACGGACGAACCAGGCATAATTGATACTCGCAAACCCTACGTCGGTATCGCGGCTTGATAAGCCCACCATAAAACTATGGGTGATGGCAGGGGCTGTGAATTCTACATAACCAACTCCGGAGAGGATGAACTGGTTTGAGGCAGATACCGCTCCTGCATTCCAGTCTGCACCGGCACTTGTGTCTTTTGTAAGGGTGTTATTCGCCACACTGACATTGCGCCGATCCACCCAGTTCACAGACTGGGGAGTAAGAGTTGGTAGTGGCACAGGACCTAGGTTCGCAGCATAAAGCATCACGTTCTTGATCTGCCCGTTAGTGGAGTAGATTGACGTGTCCACAGAAAGGGGGAACGTGGCAATCGTAGAACTCGCAAAGATTGAGACACCATTGTGATAGTAGGTGACCTTGCCGTTACTTTTCAGTGCGATCCGCAGCACATCGCCTGGATCGTATAGGCCGAAGTCGCCACGAAAAGTTCCATTTTCGTAAATCTCCAGTTGTCCTGTATCGCTACGAGTGAACCAGGCGTAGTTAATTGTGCTGAAACCAGTGCTCAGATCCTGAGTGGACAGTCCAAACATCACACTGGTACTTATATCCGCTACCGTAGCTTCCATGTACCCCGCCCCGGGCAGAATCGCTTGCGACGAAGCGGCACCCGCATCCCAGTTAGTGCTGTTGATATTCTTTACGATTGAATTGGTGATCAGGTTAACAGTGACGTTGCGCTGGTCTACCCAGCCGATCGGCTGACCCGGTGGGTAGGGGGAGGGAACAGAGCCTATGCTTACTCCGCCTATAGTGGTGTTCACGATTTGACCGCTCGGTGTCCACATAGAAACGTCCACCATCAGCGGGTAGCTGAGCGTAATGCCGCTAGTAGTATGCATGAGGCGTCCGTTATGGTAGTAGCTTACGGTGCCGCTCGGATCCACTTGTACACGTAACACGCTAAAGGTTCCGTACACACCATAGTATCCTTTCCAAGTGCCGTTTTCGTAAATCTCTAATATCCCGGTATCAGCGCGGACAAACCAGGCATAGTTGATGGTCGCAAATCCCACATCAGTATCGCGACTGGACAGGCCCACCATGAAACTGTCCGAGGTTGTAGGAGCGCTGAACTCTACGTACCCTGCACCAGAAAGGATGAACTGGTTTGAGGCAGATACCGCTCCCGCATTCCAATCTGTACCGGCCTGAGAACTTTTGGTGAGCGAGGTTCCTTTTACGTTCACGTTCCGCTGATCCACCCAGTTCACGGACTGGGGAGTGAGAGTCGGCAATGGCACGGGACCTAGGTTGTCTGCGTAAAGCACAGTGTTTTGTATCTGTGCGCCTGGTGTGTAGAACGAAGTGTCCACAGACAAGGGAAAGGTGGCGGCTCCGGAACTGATAGGGACCTGGATGCCGTTGTGATAGTAATGAATAACTCCATTTGCATCTACCGACACACGCAAGATATCTCCCACACCATATACCCCAAAATCGCCACGAAAAGTTCCATTTTCGTAAATCTCCAGTTGCCCAATGTCATTGCGAGTGAACCAGGCGTAATTGATCGTGCTATAGCCGACGCTCACGTCTTGAGTAGAAAGTCCAAACATGACGCCGGTGCTTATACTAGTTATTGTTGTTTCGGCGTAACCAGCGCCGGGTAGGATATCTGCTGCTGAAGACGCACCTGCATCCCAGGCGTTGGCACCGACGGTCTTCGCCAGAAAATACGGGTTTATTGCAGTTACATTGCGCTGATCAACCCAGGTAACTGCGATGGACTGTGGGGAGAAACGCGAAGAAGGAAGAGACGACGTTGGGATGCCAGATGAACTCGGCGATTGTGGAGTTCCGCTGTATGTAGGTAGTGGAGTCGCTGTGGAAACGGTGCTAGATGACGCAGGAGATGCAGAGGATGTAGGGAGCGCTGTCGCAGTAAAAGGCGGCAATGTTGCTACCGGGCTTGGGCTGTAGGAAGGTATCGGTGGCTCGGGAGTAGGAGTGGAAGGATCTGTTGTGGGTTCAATTGTTGGGCTGTAGGAAGGTATCGGTGGCTCGGGAGTAGGAGTAGAAGGATCTGTTGTGGGCTGCACCGTGGGGCTGAACGTAGGAATAGTTGGCATCGGAGTCACAGTATAGGTGGGCATGGTGGGCATGGCAGTAGCGGTAGTAGTAAAGGTCTGAGTGGCCTGGACAGGGGAAGAGATGGAAGTAGGGGTTGCAGTGCTGGTGCCCAAAAATGGCGTGGGTGTAAACGAGGACTGAGTGGTCGCTGTAGGTTGAGGCGATGTAGTAGAGTTGGCAACGGCCAGGCCCTTATTTGACTGGGGATTCGACGCAGGGGCATTGGATGCAAAAGCGTTCGAAGGCTCGAAGCTCGATTCACCAAGGGCACTCACTGAATTGACGACAGGAACCAGAAGTACAAGCGTTAGCAGAAGATTGATTCGTCGCCTCGTCCATCGACGCAGAATTGAAAGCAATGAAGAAATCGAGGTGCGGTGTTCTTGAAAGTGAGTGTGAAACAGCATTTCAGCATCTTCCTTTCCGATCATCCCCGAGATTAAAAAGTAGCACTGGCCTTTCTGATAACCAGAAGGCTACGTGGTGAAAAGCCTCTTTACCAGCTTTTCACCACATATAGTATACACCCTCTCACGAATGAGTTGTATAGATATAATCTATACGTAGTTTTACGTATTTATGGATGATAGCTGAGGTGGCATCTGGACGGTCAGACTCGTTACGCAATAATGAGTAAACGTCAGCGGCTACTGAGAAAGTAAGAGGATGGGAACGTGTTACGGGCCCTGGTGGCAGGAATCGGGATCCAAATACCTCCGTGCAGCCAGTAGATCTCGGAGAACAGTCTGTCAGTGCAACGAGAACTGGGTCACCCCATCACCGATAATATGCATTAGCGGACATCCGCTCGCTCTGTCAGGGGTAAACCCAACATTGCTGCAACCAGGGGCAAAGTAGATCGTTTCTCAATTATGCTTGCTTTGGCAAAAAACTTCGCCTGACCCACTCCAACTACCGGGCGCGCAGCCTTCCACGAAGATGTAGTAATCTTCAGGCGCGAAGCCAGGCGTATCTATGTAGCGCAGAGGGTTGCCTCTAACGTACAAGTACTTGTTGTAGTCCTTCAGGTTTCCAGCGTCAGGCACGGTGGGGTCAGCCTGCGTGAAGAAAGAGAGCACAGGATCGTAGTAGCGTGCCCCATAGTACATCAGCCCGCTCTCTCCATCTAATCGCTGCCCCGTGTACCCTATGCTCGTGCGACTGCTCCCCCAGGAGAAGGCTACCTCTCCGTATGGCTTGTAGTAGGCGCGGTACACCACCTGCGGAGGGGTTGAGGTGGGGGTGTCCACGATGAGGGTGGTGCTCCCCAGCATATCTCCCACTACCCTGAACTGCCCGTTGCTCTGCCCCTGCCAGTTGGCCCTCCTCAGCCCCACCAGCTTCTGCCCAAGCATGTAGTAGACGATGTATGCTCGTGCGTTCTGCCCGTTGGGTATCTCCTCCTCGTACAGGGAGCCTATGTACAGTGTGCGGGTGGTCACAAGCGGTGTGCCTCCCGGTCCTCGCTCGTTGGATACCTTGATCAGCCGCTTGCCCGCCCCATCGTACACGTAGTCGTCGGTGGTGCGGCTCAGGTCTGCCCGCATCTCGTCAAGCCCCACCATGCGGTTCTCCGCGTCAAACGTGCGCGACTGAGTCACCCCGTTCTGGGTGCGCGAGGTCTGGTTGCCCGCCTGGTCGTAGGAGTAGGTGTTGCCTTTATAGGAGGTTGGGGCGTCTTTGTGGGCCGGGTCGTTGTAAGCGTAGGTCTGTGGAGTGCCCCCTATGGTACGAGTGGTCATGCGGGAGAGGTTGTCGAACTCGTACTGCTCGGTAGGGAAGAGGCTCCCTACCTGGGTAGATGTGGAGGAGGCCGAAGAGAGGCGGTTCAGCCAGTCGTATGAGAAGGAGTTGGTGAAGGTGGGGTTGCTTGTAGAGGGGTTGGAGATGTTCTGGTTGGATATCGAGGATACGTTGCCGTTGAGGTAGTAGCCTACGTCTGAGGTCATCAAGGGTTCGTCACCTGATGAGTGGGCGTCCCATATCGGTAGATGCTGGTAGGATTGAAGCGTATGATCTCGATACGCACATCGGTTAGTCCTGTGGCTTTTCCTGTGTCAGTAGCTACCACTGTGAACCTGTAGCCAAGATTAGTGGGCCCATCAATTGAACCCTGTACCCACTGGAGGACTATGCCATTTCGTACAGGCAAGCATGAAAGCCCTTCATCGGAATTAGACTCGCATCTATACCAACCGTCATCTCGCAGCACTTTGTCATAGAAAGCGAGTACATCGACAGCATTGTCAACGGTCTGGAACACGATGACTTTGTCTTCAGGTGCGTTGCTACTAGCTTCCAGGGACTGTGCACCGGGGTATAAGGGAGGAGTTTGCACGCTAGCCGGAGGACGCGTGGGCGAAGAAACGTTTGTTATCAGGTCGCAGGCAGAAATTATAAGCAACAGGGCAAGGCAGCTAGCTATGAAGGATCCGCCAATCGCAAGGTTGTTCACGGTTTTTGGAGGTTGATGCATCGTGCGATTACGCTCAAATTGACAGAGCCTATTTCCAATACGCCCGAAACCAATCTTCAAAGTTGGTGTTGAAGACGACAAAAAAGCTATATCGGTGCCAGGCGATCCGATAATCCTTGTTGAAGGTGTCTAGGACGGGAAATGCAGGTCCGGGTTTACCCGCTGGATTGGACTTGCTGTAATCAGCCCTTCTGCAACTAAAGCCATCAACGCAAGGTTGATAATCGCTCACTATGCTCCAATCCACATTTACCTGCAAGAGTGCACCCGGTTTTACTCTTGTATTTGCATATAGATAGTCCTTCAGCTCTGATGACCACCAGAATATCCCATTAGCAGTTGCCGCATCCGCGTTGCTGAGGTAGGGGTCAATCAACGCCACGCTTGCTATTCGCGGATCAACAGTGCTGAAACCTTGCATTCCTGCTGTTAGATAGGATAAGATCGCCCCGCCTCCAGCACTGTGACCCCACAGATTGATATTCGCGTTGCCTGGTATGCCGGCAATAGCTGCCTCTAGATTCTTTCGCCCTTGCTCAATACTGGGGGCCGGAACGCCGATCACATGCTGCTTCCGCCAAACGTCCCAACTCGGCAATAAATCTTCTCCATAGCGCTTGTTTAGGTATTCAGCTTCGGCTGCCCATGCATTGTACTCCTCTCGGAGTAGCGCCTCGAATTCACCAAACTCCTTTGTTGTTGGATCTTCGCAAGGACCAGAAACGCAACCATAAACAAAAACGTAGTAGTCCTCTGGTCCGTACCCCAGCGCATCAAAATAACGCAGTGGATTGCCCCTCACATAGAGGTACTTGTTGTAATCCTTGAGGTTTCCAGCGTCAGGCACGGTGGGGTCAGCCTGCGTGAAGAAAGAGAGCACAGGATCGTAGTAGCGTGCCCCATAGTACATCAGCCCGCTCTCTCCATCTAATCGCTGCCCCGTGTACCCTATGCTCGTGCGACTGCTCCCCCAGGAGAAGGCTACCTCTCCGTATGGCTTGTAGTAGGCGCGGTACACCACCTGCGGAGGGGTTGAGGTGGGGGTGTCCACGATGAGGGTGGTGCTCCCCAGCATATCTCCCACTACCCTGAACTGCCCGTTGCTCTGCCCCTGCCAGTTGGCCCTCCTCAGCCCCACCAGCTTCTGCCCAAGCATGTAGTAGACGATGTATGCTCGTGCGTTCTGCCCGTTGGGTATCTCCTCCTCGTACAGGGAGCCTATGTACAGTGTGCGGGTGGTCACAAGCGGTGTGCCTCCCGGTCCTCGCTCGTTGGATACCTTGATCAGCCGCTTGCCCGCCCCATCGTACACGTAGTCGTCGGTGGTGCGGCTCAGGTCTGCCCGCATCTCGTCAAGCCCCACCATGCGGTTCTCCGCGTCAAACGTGCGCGACTGAGTCACCCCGTTCTGGGTGCGCGAGGTCTGGTTGCCCGCCTGGTCGTAGGAGTAGGTGTTGCCTTTATAGGAGGTTGGGGCGTCTTTGTGGGCCGGGTCGTTGTAAGCGTAGGTCTGTGGAGTGCCCCCTATGGTACGAGTGGTCATGCGGGAGAGGTTGTCGAACTCGTACTGCTCGGTAGGGAAGAGGCTCCCTACCTGGGTAGATGTGGAGGAGGCCGAAGAGAGGCGGTTCAGCCAGTCGTATGAGAAGGAGTTGGTGAAGGTGGGGTTGCTTGTAGAGGGGTTGGAGATGTTCTGGTTGGATATCGAGGCGACATTGCCATTCTGGTAGTAGCTTGTTGCTAGGTTGAGCAAGGTGGCGTTTGATGTAGTGGCCAATGTCTGGGTGAGCCAGCCCCTCACCGAGTACTGGTAAGAGGTTGTGAGCAGGTTGTTCTGGGGGGCGCTGCCTTGCTGCAACTGGCTGATCTGACCTCGCTCGTTGTACTGTGTGGAGTAAACCGGGTTGGGGTTACCCGATACGTTGGAAGTCAGCGACTGAGGCAGCCCCATCCCCTGCTGGTTGTAGCCTATGCTCACCGTTTCGGGGGTGACCTGGGGGTCAGGGTCGGGGTCAGGATAGGTCACCGAGCGCATCCTGCCGCCCACATCATAGGTGTAACGCACCACGTACTCGGGCAAGGTGTTGTAGTAGTTCGTGGTGGTGATCACGTCGGCCACCGGCCTGCCCCGCAGGTCGTACTCGTACCCGTGACCGTTGGCCTTCTCCTGACCTTGCCCCTGCAACGTCACTTCTACATAGCGCAGCCTGCCCCACGAGTACTTGGTAGAGGCGTCACCCAGATCATTGTCATAATAGTACTTCACGTCGGGGATGTCCACTACAGGTGTGGCCGTAGGCTGGTAATGTGCCGTGCCGTAGTACTTTGCCTTGACGCGGTTCATGCTGTCGTAGGTGAAGAATATCTGGTGGGAGGCGTTGGCTGAGGGGTCCTTGAGGTAGAGGGCATCTCGCTGCACGGTCATGTTGCCCGCTAGGTCGTACTCGTACTGCCACTGCCCCATGTCCGGGTCTTGCATCTGAGACTTGCGCCCCAGACCATCATACTTGATCGTGGTGAGCACAGGACCCGCTGATGTGGTGCCGTCGGGGTCGCGCGTGACGGTAGTGAGGCGGTCGAGCACGTCGTACTGGTAGGCCACCTTGGGGTCTATGCGGAACCCCGCGCACGGCGGGCACGACTGCTCCATCACCAGGTCGGTGCGGCCTGAAAGGTCCGTGCGCTGCCACTTCTGTCTGCCTTCCTCGTCCCGCACTCCCGTCCACAGGAGGAGGGAATAGTCGTATATGATCTGGGAGCCGTCCGGGTTCACCACCATAGAGGGACGTCCTGCACCGTCCTGGTACTGGACGGTCTTTGGCGCGTTGGGGTCGAGAGGCACGTACTGGGTCGGGCTGGCGGTCGCCAGGTAGGGCATGGTGGTGGAGGAGAGCACGCCCGTCACCGTGTAGGTGTTGGCCACCACTACCACCTGGTTGGTGTTGCGGTCCTTTGGCGATACGTCTTCCAACGCGCGCCCCCTCCCGTCGAACCAGCGGGTCTGCCAGCCGTACTCGTTGGTGGGGGCGTCGAGCCGCTTCTGGTACTGGATGTACAGGTTGAGGGTGGGCGTCATCACCTGCTGGTTGATGTCCGGGAAGATGTATCGCTCGTTCGGGTTGTTGGCGTCACTCTCGCCCACCACCCATGAGCGGGCGGGTCTGCCGAAGGTGTCGTACTCCTGGCGCGTGACCATGCCGTTCATGTCGGTCATCACGCTGGTCGCGTCCAACGTGAAGTCGTAGGCCGTCGTTTCGCTGCGCCCGTTCGGGTACGTAACCGCTACCGGGAAGGAGCGGTAGTATGTGTCGAACTGGGTAGTGATGGTAACGCCGTTGGGGTCGGTCACCTGGTCGCGGTTGCCCCACTGGTCGTAGCGGAAGAACTGCGAGCTGTGCGGAGGAGTGCGTACGCCGTTTACGACCCCCACCTGCTTCGCCTGGGTGAGGTCTCCCTTGCCGCCCGGCGGTATTTCGCCGTAGTTAGGCTGGTTGTCGTAGAAGTACTGCGTCTCGGCCATCAGCACTGTGTTGGTTATCCCCTGGTAGGCGAGGGTCTGCCCAACCTTGTCCACGATGTACTGCTGGGTTGTAGTCAGCACCGCGAACGAGGAAACGGTGCTGCGCTCGTCCCCTTCCGCGCCGTCGGCGGCATCCCCGAAGTCGTTGGCCCTGGTGCGGTTGCCGTAGGGGTCATAGTCGTAGGTCTGCCTGCTCCGCTTCGACTGCCCGACCTGGCTGCCCTCGCCGTACTTGATCGCCTGGCTCTCGACCACCGGCACGAACCTTATGTTCATGGCCTCGGCGTTGTTGGCCCGCCCCACCAGAGGCTCCTCGCGGAAAGCCTGCGCGGTCGTCTCAGCAGGGGTCCGGTCCCCGTAGGTGGAGTCCGACTGCGAATAGAGGGTGCGCCACTCCCGGTACTCGTCCACCAGCGTAGCGTACTCTCCACCCACTTCCTGGATAACCTGATGCTTGAACTTCCAGGTGCGCCCGATGGGGAGCTTCGGTATCAGCAGCGCCGCGTTGTTGGGGTCGTAGCGGTCGCCCGACTTGATCTGGATGTAGTCTTTGTTCGGCTCCAGGTCAGTCCTGTCGAAATAGAGCTGTAGCGCAAAGCGCCCGTCGGGCGAGGTATGCAGGCGCAGCCTGTACCAGTAGCCCACCCGAAACCCTTCGGAGGACCACTGCGGGCGCAACGGGAAGTAGGTGGAGAGGTCCCTCTCGCCCGGCGTGCCGTTGACGCTCCAGACCAGCTTCGGGTAGTGCAAATACGTGCCTTTGCCGGTGTCGCGCGGGTACATCACCAGCCCCCAGTAGTCGCCGGCGTCGTTCTGCAGCTTCCAGACGGCCTGCATGCGGGAGGTGCTGGGGGGCGGCTCGGGCTGGCCGTTGAACAGCATGAAGCGCACGGTCACGTCAGACCCGTCGGTCACCCCTGACTTGCGCTCTATGTAAGGGGTGGCGCTGGGGTTGCCCGAGGGAGGCTGGAGCTTCCAGACGTAATTGGGAGTAGGGGTGGGCGTGGTCGAAGGGGACGCGGTGGGGCTGGGGTCCAGGCGCTGCGTCACGTCTTGCGTTATGGTCCAGTCGGCGTTGGTGGCGGGGGTGGCGTCCATATAGTCGGTGAAGGTGTTGGCCTTGCCCGACTGCGCCCGCCACTCTTTGCCCTTGAGGTCGTCGGTCTGGCTGTAGTAGTAGTCGGTTACCTGGCCCATCGGGTCAAATACCCGCACCCAGCCGAAACCTCGGAACTGCGTGGCCTCTTTGCGCAATGGGAAGCGGTAGCCGGGGTCGGCTTCTTCGGAGATCTCTCGAATATTGGTCATCGAGCCAATCTGCTCGTACTGGTACAGGGCGTTATGCGGGTTGCTCTGCCCTGGCCCGGGCGGGGGCGCATCGAGGCCATCGTACACCCGTTTGGCGCGCACCCTCCTGTATGCCCCTGCGGCGTCCCCTCCCGCCGCGTCGTAATAGTAGCCCACCGAGCCGCCATAGCCGTTCTTTGCCGAGCAAATCTTGCCCCGGTCGTAACGGTCAACGCCGCTGTCGGGGCACGTGGCCGGGGAGATGTAGTCGAACGTGGTCTTTGGGAGTTGCTGCTGCTGACCCGTTATGTCGTTGGGCTTGCCCTTTGGAGTGATGCCCGACAGCGTCAAGTGTGGGCGCATGACAGGCGTGGGCGTGGGTGTGGAAGTGTCGGTAGGGCGGGGAGTGGGCTCCGGAAGCTGTATGCTGTAATTCTGGTCAAGCTCATACGTGCGTAGTATCTTGAATTGCCCGGACCCTTGTTGCTTCCGCTCGACTGTGATCTTACTGATCCGGTAGGACTGGTAAACGTCGCTGTCAATGTCCTGTTGGCTGACGTCCTCATACCCGCCTATGGCTCGCGGCACCACATCGAAAGTCACCCTGACCTTTTCCCCGCCCGAGCCATCTCCGGCAGCGCCATAAACGATCTGGTACGGGTAAACGGCTCTGGTCTTGTCAGGATTCGTGGGGTTGATCTCGGTCGGTTCCTGATCCTTGAGGGTAGTGGTGGAGTCCTGCCACTTGTACGAGTAGGTGATGGTGTTGCCGTGAACGTCGGTGGCCTGGCGCAACATCCACTTGTACGTGGTCCGGCCCGTGGGAGGATTGACGTCATCGGTTACGAGTGCGTTCAAGTCGAAATCATACTTGGTGCCGCTCTTGTCCCATGCTACCCAGGAGTCGGTGGTTCGGGTGATGCCCACCGTCCCCGTGATGTACTCTATGCGGGCGAAACTTTCGTTGGAGGTGTGCCAGTAGCCGTCTTTGCCCAGCACGAGGTCGCCGTTGATGCCGTCCACCACGATGGAGGCTGTCCAGGGCTGGTATGTGGAGTCGCTTCCCCAGTTTTGTTTGGTGGCCGCTATGTAGCTGCTGGAGAGGCTCCAGCCCCACCCGACATTGGATGTACCCTGCTGTCTGACGTCCACACGGTCAACGTTGCCTGAGTTATAGCTGAGAGACACTTTAGGGCCGAAGCCTCCCGGCCCAGGCGGCAGATTTAGGGGGTACTGGATATTAGACGTACCGGTCTGCAAGTCCACTTCGAAATTGTCTACGCTCGGTACGTAGTTCTTCACCTTATCGAAGGGCGGGTCGACGGCCCAAAGGCTGAAATGGGGCGTGGTCGCTACCAGCTGGTTGCTCTGCGGGTCCCAGTCGGTGCGCACCGGCTGCCACGATTGGCTGGTCTCATCGAACGTATATACGTCCAGAGGCCAGCCGCTCACGCCTGCCGAGTTGAGGGTGGTCACATCCCACAGGAGCACCACATCCTTGGTAAACCGCTCCACCGGCTGTGACTGCCCTCCCACGCTATGGGTGGCCGTAAGCTCATACATATAGCTGAGCTGGTGGCCGTTGCGGTAGGCCCTGCCATCGCCCTGCGGGAGGGTGACACGATTCACCTGAACCAGGATAGTGTCGGTAAGCGGCACCACTCCTGGTCTCAGCCCGAGCGTGAGGCCACCGTCCTGGCTTCGTACCCTGCCGCCGGTCAGCCCGCTCACCAATGTCCCAGTGATCGTGCCGGTCAGGATCGGCAGCGAGTTGACTTCGGACAGCAACGTATTCCGTGCCCGCTCTAACGCCTGGTCATTGTAGTTTGTATCGGGAGGGCGCGTGACAGTCGGTGCAGGTGTAGGTATGGTGATAGTGTAGGTGGGAGGCGGGGTGTTCTCGATCGGTGTGCTGCTGGCACTGGCTGTGGCGCTGGCGATAGCAGTGGAGATACTGGTGCTTGAGGGCACCGGTGCCGTGGAGGTTGTAGAGATCGTAGGGGTGGTGGAAATCACAGCCACAGGTGCTGCGCCTGCGCTATTGGCCAAGGTCGCCGGATCACTACCGGGTGAGGCAGATGCATACGCAACAGGAGAAGGGGAGTAGGCGACGTAGAAGAGGTTCGCCAGCAGAGTTACGATAGCAAGCCAGGTTACAATCAGGTTGCCAAAATAGACTTTCTGACGCCATATATGCCGAGCGAGAGCCTTGTAAAAGATGAATGGAGAGGCATGCTGAGAGGCAGAGGCATAGCGTCTAATGAGGCTGTGACGGGTGTGGCGGGTGTGGCGGGTGTGGCGGCAGTTGCTGTACATGGTGAGTTCCCTTCAAGATACTGAACTTCTCGTCTTTGAGAAGCCGTAAGAAATAGTGGAACAAACAATAATAACGTAGCAACACTGGTTGGAACAGCTATTCAGTTGGCGTTGAGATATTCTACCCAACTCCGTGACTTGAGTCAAGGCATTATCCGGCGATTTTGAGCGCAGCCCTTACGTACTTATGTAGTGACTCGCATTTCTGGAAAGCAACCAATCAGCACGTCAGGCGAGGGAAGCTGCAAGGAGCTACATCTGCGTCCAGGTCATACAGGAAAACGTCCTATAACCCCATCATATTCCCGCTGTGCCTCACCCATTGCCAGTCTGGAATAGATCTCCAGAGACTGCCGGCTGGCATGGCCGGAGTAGGGCTGGATGAGCGCATCATCTATCCCCTGCTTCTTCAGCCAGGTCAATAGAAAGTGGCGCAGCTTGTGCGGCGAGATCGGCTGAGCCATGCCCGCTTCTCGGCTGTACCGGGCCAGTATCTTGCGGACACCGCGCTCGCTATACTTGCGTTTCCAACTCGACTCGAACAGGTACACCGCCCCCTTGTGGTGCTGCGCTTGCATATGCAGGGCAAGGGCCTCTTTGAATGAGGTTGGGAAGAGGACCAGCCGGTCCTTGCCCCCCTTGCCTGCGATGACCTTGATCTGGCACTGCTCCAGGTCCACGCCCTCCAGTCGCATGTTGACCAGTTCGCTGACCCGCGCTCCTGTGTACAGCAGCAGCTTGATCATGATCACATCCTGGAAGTTGCGAGCACGGGACTGCCCAGATTGCCACACCACTTTATAGTAGCGCCTGATCTCCGCCTCGGTGGGCACGTATGGCAACTTCTTGGCGGTCCTGGGCACGCTCACCTCTAACTCGACTCGCAGATAACGGAACAGCTCTTTCATATATGTATAGTCTGGCCGTTCGCCACGCAGGTATTTGGCCAGCTCTTTGGCCTTTTTTCTGGCCGGTGTGCGTGCCGGCAACACCGACAATGCTGGCACGCGCTCCGGCGCATCCTGCTGGGCACGCTCGGTCTCGGTACTCGTATCTGTGTGGCCGTTTCTGCTGAAGCGATCACCTAGATTCACGCGGCTATTGATTCGCCCAGTCCCGCTACTGGTGCTTTTGGCGCTCTTAGTCATGCCACCGCCTCCATCAAAGGCAGCCGCTCGTCCATGTTCAGCCGAAACGTGCCGTACGGGTTCACGTGGCTGTAGATCAGCGGCGTCAGCGCCCGCAGATCCTCCGGCTTCATCCTCTCCAGCCACTCAGGCTCGCCCAGCACCTGCTGCAGCATCAGCGTGTTGATGAACACCAGGCAGCTTTGGAGCAGGTGCAGCGACAGCATCGCCAGCTCCTGGTCCTCCAACCGGTTGGTGGCGAACTCTCCGCTCTTGCCGTAGAAGATGAAGCTGTTGGTCGCGTTCCAGCTTTCGATCACGTTCAACCCTTCGTGGATCTCGCGGCGCAAGCTCTCCGAGCGTAGATACCGGCACAGGAAGATCGTCTTGACCGCCTTGCCCAGCTCCGCGAGTGCCTGGTAGGTGGGGTGCTGGAGGTTGTTGCGGGTGAAGCGGCGCAGGATCGCCTCCGTTTCCGCCGTGCCCAACCGTAATGCAGTGGCATATTTCACCATCTGGTCGTACTGCTGGCGTATCAATTCCCAGTTGATGGGGCGGGTGAGGGCCAGGTGCAGATTGGGATAGGCATCTGGCTTGCCGGTTTCGGGGCGGTAGAGCTTCTGCGCGTGGATGCCTTTGAGGCGTGGCAGTAAGTCAAAACCCAACAGCCTGCAGAATGCAAAGGCCACTTCGCTCTGGCCATGGCTGTCAACGTAGTTGCGCTGAACCTGCATATCGGTGCAGTGCCTGAGCAACCCTTCGATCATGGCCGCCACCTCCGAAGAAGAGCAGGACTTCAGCTGGGAGTAGATGCAGGCGGAGCGCTTCTCCACGTGCCAGTAGATCATCACACCTCGGCCACCGTAGCGGATGTGCCACTCCGTCATCAGGTTCTGGTCCCACGCACCGAACTTCTTGGAGTCGGAGGCGCACGCCGTGGTGCCTTCGCCCCATATCTGAGGTAGGCGCACCCTGAAGATGGCATTGACCACCTGTGCGATAGCGTTGCGTAGCTGTTCGCGGTTGATGAAACGGCGGCGCACATACTGCAGATCTTTGTACGCTTCACCATGGTCACCGGAGCTGATCCGCTTGAGGCCGGTGTTGGTGCCCAGCGCATACAGGCAGAGTAGCAGGCGCTTCTGCAGGGTGGCTCGGTCCAGGTTCTCCCAGGCGGTCGGGCTTTTGAACTGCTCGCTGAAGTTCACCCTCAAGTCGGTTTCCTTGAGTATATCGAGCAGGCTCGTCATCGGCCAGCGCTGTCCGACCTCCCCTTTCAAGCGTCCCAGGTTTAGCGGCTCCGGTTGTGGCTCGAGGGGAGTAACGGAGATCCACCCACCACTCCTATCGAGGATCTTCACATGCTTGCTCTTCGGCAACTCCTTGTCCAGGGCTTGAAGCTCTGCCGTCATCACTTCCTGTAACTGCCGGATGAACGTTTCCACATCCAGAGGCTGGCGAAGCGCTTCATAATATTCCACGCGCCGATTATCGAAATCAGCCGGGAGGTCTTCTTCCGGGTTGCGGTAGCGGTTAGCTCCGACCACCCAGATTTCCTTACATCGCAGTCCCTCCCGCAACGTCTGCAGGACACATATCTCATAGTTGATCCGGTTGATGCGGGTGCGTAGTTGGCCCTTCTTGCGTCGGTTGTCTCCTTTGTCTTCCCTATCTTGCTCATCCTGGTCCACGATGATTTTCCGCCAGATGGCAGGCACAACTCCGTTGAGGGGGACGATCTCGTTGGGAGGGTAGTATTGTTGGGAGCTGTCGGCATACCGGGCGATCAGGGCAAGAGCCTGAATAAGTGGTCGGTGCGTGTCGTTGTTGGAGCGGAACTCAAGCACATCCAGGATGCGAGGCACCATGCGGCGGTAGTGGCTGCGGTAGGAGGCGCGCATCAGCACATGAACCTGCTGCCGGTAGCCAGGACCTGTGGCTTTGTACTCCCGTACCAGATCCTTGAGCGTCTGCTCGCCCACCACCGGATAGAGGACTTCTTTGACGACGCCATCCGGCTGGTCCACCGCGGCCTCGGCCAACCGAAAGAGGAGACCGACCTTGCCGTCCACCCGCCGGAAGTCGGCTAGCAGTTGCCGCTCGACCTTACGCTCGGCCCGTGCGCCGATGCCATGCACGATCTGCAGAAGAAGTTCCACCAAGTTGTCCGTGATCTCCTGGCGGCGCAAGTGGCAGTATGCGGCCATCAGGGTGTGGCGGATGGGGTCTGGATGCCTTCTCAGTTCGTAGAGCTCCTCTGCTGCCGCCCGTTGCCTGTATCCGGCGAGCACTTTGGCAGAAATCCCACCAAACAAGTCGGGCGGCAAACCCAATTGGCGCAGGCGCTGCAATTTGGCGATCTCTCTGAGGGCACTCTCCAAGCCAATGCGACCGGGGTCGGATTTGAGTTGATGCCAGTACGCCGAGTAGGATGAGTGGGATGAGTGGGCCCAAGATACAGACTCCAACTCAGCCTGTCCAACCTCATCATCCTCTGCGGAACCGCTTGCACCACCAGTACCACCGCCGACATTGGTGCCGCTGGTAGTACTGATTTTACCGGTGCTATCAGCGGTAGTGATGCCAGTGCCTCCGGTGCCTACGGTGCCTACGGTGCCTACGGTGCCTACGCGCAACAGGGCATCCAGGTTGGTATGAGTGGCTGGGGATAGCTGCTGCTCCATGGAAGCGAAGAAGCGCTCTTCGTAGGTGCGGATCGCTGAACGGATCAGGCGCTCCACCTGGTCGGGTGTCGGCGGCTCTATGTGCTGGTAGCGTAAGCGGCTGTAGACTGCCCCCTTGAGATGCTCCATCTCACAATCGTGCGCCAGCACATTTTGGCAGAGCCACTGGCCGAGGCCCTCGACATCTTGGAGGGTCGCCTCACGGAATCCGAGGAAGTCGCGGATCTGGGCGCGGTGGTACTTGATGGCGCGACCTCGCCAGTCATATTGCAGGTAGGAGTCGGCAGGCACGCCCACCTGTTTCGCAACGTAGGTAGAGACCACGCGAGGGATCTCGTTCTTGGCGTACGGGAAGCGAGCCTCGTACTGGAAGAACTTGAGGAGGACGGCAAAACCGAGGCGAGTCGGACCGGTCTTGTTGCCGAGGAGGTCCAGTTCGTTGGGCATCAGCGTGAAATGCTCGACCAGTTCCTCGGTATCCCAGTTGCGCTTCATTTGAGACGCTCCACGTTTGTGATAATATGGGGCTGCTGAGTTACAAGGGTAAGGCGGATGAGAGAGTTTGATAAGGTCATGCGGACGCGCGGTTAAGATAGGAAGAAAGTTCCCAGAATTAGCCGTGGTGGTACTCTTTCCTCGAACCCGAGTATATCCCATCCACCCGACAGGCACAAATTACACACAGGTTAGGAATGAATACTGGGAGAGGGATGTGGAAAAAGGTCGAAGTACCAACTCTATAACGAAATTGAGAACTTTATTTTGAGATTTCTACGGTAAATGCGCCAAGTTAGGAGCTTTCCAGGCCCGATCTACTTTGCCCCTGGTTGCAGCAATGTTGGGTTTACCCCAAGCAGGCGCTCTCCCCATTGACTGAGATAGCCGCAAAGGAATAGAATGGTGGCAAAGTGGCGCAACTCGCCCCGCAGTAAAGGTTGCCAGTAGACGACTTCCTGCTGGCGGCGCCTGTTGCCGATTGACGGAGGTGTAGTTGGAAAACCACGCAGGCGGAGATGAGCGATGTTAGCAATACTTGCTCGTAACTGCTGGGTGTTTGCCCTTGATGGCGTGGTTGCCATCATCTTTGGCATCCTTGCCATCGTCTGGCCTTTATTGACGCTGCAAGTCCTGATCCTACTGTTTGGGTCGTACGCTCTGGTGGACGGTGTCTTTACTGTAATAGGAGGTATAGTGGCGCACGAGCGCAATCAACACTTGTGGATGATGCTGCTCGAAGGGATAGCGGGAATCATCATCGGCATATTGGCCTTCCGATGGCCAGGCACAAATGCACTCATCCTGCTCTATTTTATAGCCGCGTGGGGGATTGTCACCGGTGTTCTTGAGATCGTGGCGGCTATCCGGTTGCGCCGGATCATCATCTTCGATACGGACAACCGGACAACCACGCAACCACGCAACCACGCAACCACGCAACCACGCAACCACGCGGGCCGCTCTATGCCCTTCTAGAGAGGCGTACCATCAGCGAACACTCTCACAGGGGAGCCAGGATTTGTTGTGCCGTGCCCTGACACAGTTTTGCTATACAGCCCCCACATGGTAAAAGCTGATTTCACCCCCTTGCTGACAAGATAAAGGAGGGAACTAATGAACGCGTCAACCAATAAGAAGGCTGCCGTTGACCTGGCGGGCATGGCCGCACGGTCACGCGAGCCTGTGCGCTTCCTGGTGTTCTCCGCATCGCTTCGGGAAGGATCTCTGAATACACACTTGGCCAGGCTGGCCGCGAACGTGATTCAGAAGCATGGCGGCACGGCTGACCTGGCGTCTATGTCCGACTTCGACGTCCCCTCGTACCACCAGGACGTTCAGGATACAGAGGGACCTCCGCCAGGCGCCGAGGAGTTTCATCGCAGGCTCCTCGTCAACGACGCTTTCGTCATCTCTTCACCCGAGTACAACGCTTCAATACCCGGACTGCTCAAGAACGCGATAGACTGGGTGTCACGCTATCACCCGCAGCCCTTCAACGAACGTCACGCCCTCTTGCTCTCGGCGTCTCCCTCCATGGTGGGGGGCAACAGGGGGCTATGGGCGCTTCGCATGCCGCTGGAGTACCTCGGCGCACGTGTGTTTCCCGATATGTTCTCACTCTCGCAGGCACATAAGGCGTTTAACCAAGATGGAGATATCGATGACGCGCATCTCAGCGAGCGGTTTGATATCACCATATCGGCGTTCATGGATCTGGTAGAGGCAGCCCGCAACTACCCATGTGCCAAGAAAGCCTGGTTCGAGTTCCTGGGTGAGCGGACAGACGAGGTCACTAACCACGCCGAGTAGAGCGGACCTGACATCGTACCCCATAGAGTGATGATCGGGCGCGGCAAGTACAGATACCATGGTTACGAAAGGCCGGAATAATATGGATGCGATTACCCTTCTTCGAGAACAACTCACAGAGGCTTGCACCCTCCTTATGGCGATCATACAGGACTTAACTCCGGAGGCCGCGCACTGGATCTCACCGGGCCAGGCGAATCCTGTGGGCGCTACCTACGCTCATGTTGTGCTGTTCGAGGACAGGAGCATCAAGGGCATTCTCTTGGACCGACGCCCACTTTACGAGACTACATGGTCGGGCAAGACCGGGATGAGCGAATTGATGCCCAAACAGGGGCCCGAGTGGAACGACTATGCGGATTGGACGCGCCGTTTGAAAGTGGAGCTGGCGGCTGTACGCAAGTACGCCAAAGCCATATACGCAAACAGTGACCGATACCTATCTTCTCTAACGCCCGATGATCTCGACACTCCGATCGACCTTGCGGGTGTAGGCGGGAGCAACGTAACGCTTGGTCATGTCTTGAGCAGATCAGTGGTGGGGCACGTGGACAATATCTCAGGTGAGATCTCGTGTCTCAGAGGCCTGCAGGGGATCCAGGGCTACCCGTTTTAGATAAAGACACCCGACTGTTGTCAGTAGCCGATTTGTCGGTTGACCAGCAATGAGTCCCAGCGACGAATCATGGGTTGTCAATCATGATTGACAACCTGCAAGTGAGGATTAAAGCTTATGACTGGAGATGAAAGGGACTTGGCAGCATGGCCGGCTCTGCCCTATGAGGAGTGGAAAGATACTTACGAGACCCTCCACATGTGGACCCAGGTCGTCGGCAAGATCCGGCTAACCCTCAGTCCGATGGTCAACCACTGGTGGCAGGTAACCCTCTACGTTACACCGAGGGGGCTTACCACGTCACCGATTCCCTATGGCACCCGCACGTTCGAGATACTGTTCGACTTCATCGACCACAATCTCGCTGTTCACACAAGCGATGGCAAAGCCAGGTATATGGGTCTGCACCCTCGTTCGGTCGCTGATTTTTACCGCGAGCTGATGTCTATCCTGCGGTCACTTGGCATCGAGGTGAAAATCGGCACGAAGCCGCAGGAGGTGCCCAGCCCTATCGCGTGCGATATAGATACGATTCATGACTCGTACGATGAGGAATACGCCAACAGATTCTGGCGTATTCTCGTTGAGACCGATAGCATATTCAAAGAGTTCAGGGGTCGCTTTACGGGGAAGTGCAGCCCGGTGCAATTCTTCTGGGGCAGCTTCGACCTTGCTGTAACGCGCTTCTCGGGCAGACGTGCCCCAGAGCGACCGGAGGCAGACCATATCCAGCGAGAAGCGTATTCGCACGAGTGCAGCAGCGCAGGGTTCTGGCCGGGCAGCGGCAGCTTGCTCGCCCCGGCTTACTATGCCTACACAGTTCCCGCCCATCCCGACCTGAGCAAGGCGCAGGTACGCCCGGATAAGTCGGATAGGTCGGCTGGCGCACACTTCGATAAACAATTGGGAGAGTTCATCTTGTTGTATGATGATGTTCGCAAGGCAGCAGATCCTAAGGCAACGCTGCTCGATTTTCTGCAAAGCACATACGAGGCAGGCGCTGATTTGGGCGCGTGGGATCGCTCTACCCTTGAGAGGCAGCAAAGCATACAGAACCGGCCGGCGCAAAAAAGGTAGGAGAAGAATAGCAATGACAAACAGGGATGACAGTGATGACGGTATGAGCGAGGGGTGTACTCACCTGAGGGAAATCCACGAAGTTACACCGAGCGCGGACGGCTGTGAGGATTGTTTGAGGACAGGGGACAGGTGGGTGCATCTGCGTCTGTGCGAGACGTGCGGACACGTGGGCTGTTGCGACAACTCAAAGAACAAGCATGCCACCAGGCATTTCCATGCCACCCATCACCCGATAATAAAGTCGTTCGAGCCAGGCGAGGACTGGGGGTGGTGCTACATGGACCAGGTATACTTCGAATCGCTGGGCGTAAATATTGGTAGCCACCATCATTAGCGAGTCAGGTGTCGCTGTGTTAGAACCGCCTGCTCAGCTGACTGGCGCTATCAGTTGCTCACTGCCTGTGCGCGAGAAAAAGGCATCGGGCGCAGTTTCTATTACAAGTTAACCAGTAATAGTAGGCTTTGCCGAATCAACCCCACGGCGGATTCTTGGTGCCCAGGTTGTGGTTGTCGGTATCCTCAATGGAGCCACCGAGCTTCACTACGAGACCCGCCAGTGTTGCTTCTTGGGCCTTCAGATTCTCGCGCATATCGTGATTATCCGTATCGCCTATCTCGGCGCGCAGGCCAGGTAAGTAGGAATCGAGTACAGCCAGCAGAGCGTTTACCTCGTTCTGGTCAAGGTTCACTTGCATAGAATGAACTCCTTAGGTCGGTTTGGCATTAGCTCCATCTTTGGTGAGCACCTCTGTAGAGCGACAATAATCAACCTCTGCAACCCGCAAACGATATATCTCCTATTATACTCCCAGAACCCCCAGAACCAAAAGCACACAGGGGCGTACAGCACTATGAGGCGGCAGCGACGAAGTGCTGGTACGCGTCCGGGCAGCTGGGGTCAACAAGGTCAACTGGTACACAACCAAGGGCTATTTGAAGGGCATGCTCACGGCACCTATTGCGCAGCGCGAAGCTTCGCGAGAGGTAAATCCTCGTAATAGTCAGCACATGTCACTCGAAGATTTGGAAATGGTCACCCAAGAGGAGTCCGCAAACAGCGTGGACCCCTCCAGAAGCGCCGTACCTATGTTGAGCGCAGCGCAACTGACAGCTTGGACTGAGAGGAATGTAGCCTGAACGATGTCAGTTCGCAGCTGATCAAGGCGCGTCAGTAGGGTCGAGATCAGCGTTGAAGTCGGGACCGGCATCGTCGCTGGGCTCGTCCACGATGCCCTCCTCATCTACTGTCCATTTATTTTCCTCGTGCCCCTCGTGCCCCTCGTGCCCCTCGTAGGGCCTACGTGGCGCAGGCGGTTTGGATCCTTCCTCGGCGTCGGGCCCTGGTGGGGTTGTGGATGACGACGAACGTTCCATGCTACGGTATTGGGACATGGGCTTTCTCCTTCACAGGTACACGGTTGGCACCCAAGCGATCGGGCACGCGAGATTCACAGACCTGGCCTTCCACGACCTACTTTAACCTGAAATATAAGGTTGTGGCACGGCAACATGCAAGTTCCCTAATATAGCACATAGACCGATGTGCCACCGCCAGCGTCCCAGGCTGACAGATTTGGCTTCGTACGGCCGCAGGAAGACGTGCGCTTGCGTGGTCACGTGGCAAGCATTCATCTACAGGGGATCATCCTATGGACTTATCCAATGCTTGGCAAGAAGTACTACATAAACTTCCCAACGATGGCCTTCTACCTAAGCTTCACAGGCAAGACCAAGCTGGAGTTTGTTGTGAAGCAAACTCCAGATCTCTATCCCGGCTCTTCCCATACCGTGGGTAGCAACACTCAGCCGTTAGGCGATGCGCTCTGCCCGGTCTGCTGACAGGAAGGAAATGCTAACATGGCTATACACTTACACGCCTCCAACGACGACAATCTCCATGCTTTCCTGGCTCTGAAAGATCTACAGTTTGTTCGCCAAGGAGCCTTACTCGTTGGAGTCGACGAGAATATTTTAGAAGAGAGTGGAGGATATGAAATGACAGCGAATACTGAGAATTCAGGGAATACAGAGACTAAGGGCAATATAGAGGTTATTGGCCGTATGTTCGTTTTCGATTTCGGCCCCAGTGCGATCTACCAGCTGCACTTTGTTGATAAGGAGCACCGGGAGGTCACCGTCATGGCGGACGCCGCCTATCCACCGGGCACATTGAACAAGTTCGATATCGAAATGACCCAACTGCGGCCAAACGTGTACTTGGTAACCTGGGTTGAGCCTGCAACCGTAACACGGTGACCCACGTGGAGGACTACGAAAGCGGAATCGCGTACACCAACATCACAGCCATCGCGTCCAGACAATTCTGGAGATCGAAGGGGGCGACGGCCTCAGGCATGAAATCGTAGAAGAGAGATTCGACCCAACTTCATGGGGGTCATGAAGGACGACTGATAGTGTCCCCACCATGCTCACCACGTATACTACGCTCACAGAAGGGCATGCAAATGCCTTCTCCAACCCGCCGTCGCAGACAGCGCACCTGAATGCTTCGACCTACCTTATCCAACGGGGCCCTGGAGCGACACAAGCCCAGTTTGCCCCACGCCGTGTGATTAGGACACAAGGGAATCCATCCGTCAGTGTCATGGTTGCACCGCGGACTACCAATCAGCATAATTTGGATGTATAGTGAATTATGGACCCATCCCCCTATTCGTACCAACCCTGGAAGTCTGTAGGAGAACCAGTCGTGGCGATTCGAATCGTCTACCAATCTCCGACTCCGGAGCCAGGTCTATGCATATTGTTGACGAGTGCTCTTATGGGCGCTTGTTTAGCACCGGGACGGGGAGCAAGCAAACAGAAAGGAGAGGAAGAAGATGACTACTCAGGACAATCTTCAGCTCATGCAAACGTTGGATGATGCCTGGAACAATCAAGATTGGGACAAATTCAGCGAACGACACGCCGAGAATACCATCGTCTACTGGCCCGGCCAGCCTGAGCCAACACGCGGTGTCCATGATCATAGGGCAGAGTGTATTGCGTTTTTCAAGACGTTTCCGGACAACCATTTAGCGAATCATCCATACAAGGTGCTAATTGGCCAGGGGGACTGGACATGCTCGGTTGCCCATTTCACCGGGACGATGAAAGGCCCCATGAAAGGGCCTGACGGCAAGGAGATCCCGCCAACGAACAAGTCATTTGAGGTTGACTTCTGCACGGTCGCTCACTGGGTAGACGGCAAGATCGTGGAGGAAAACCTTTTCTACGACCTGGTTGGCTTCATGAAGCAGATAGGGCTCGGTTAGTTAGCAGCGGGCCGGATCAGCAACCCTCTGCAATACTTTTCTTCTCTGCAGTTACATGTGCCGGGAAACACGTTCCATGCACTCTATTAGCTCCGTGCCCACAGAAAAGCTACCTCGGCGCTTCGTTTCTCACGAACCTGTAACACAACTGACGCAACCGATGGAGCCAGCTATGAACGATACCGGATCAGCAGCAGCATCGCGAACCTTCAATGGAACGCTCTTCCCACTGCCTGGTGTGTACAACCTTGATCCTGCCCACACCTTCGCCGAGTTCACTGCGCAACACCTTGTGGTGGGGCATGTGCGAGGACGCTTCGACAGAACAACAGGAGAGGTCACCATCGCTGAGGATCCGACCTTATCCTCTCTCACAATCAGCATCGAAACGGCAAGCGTAAGCACGCACAATGCAAAAAGGGACGAGGACCTGCGCGGCCCACGCTTCTTCGACGTAGAGAAGTTCCCAATCATGACCTTCCACAGTACCGCTGTCATTCCTGAGTTAGATGGAAATTGGACGGTCCAGGGGGAACTGACCGTCCGAGATGTTACTCTCCCCGTTTCTCTCACAGTGGCTATCACCGGAGTTATTCTCGATTCAAAAGGCAATGTGCGTGCAGGGATCCGGGCCCACGTACAGGTCAGCCGCAGGGACTTTGGCCTGCTGGCAGATCTTGAACAAGAAACCGGCGGCAGCAAATACGGGAGGGATGTTTACATCAATGTCGACACCGAGATCCTGCTCCAAGAAGGGGCATGAGACACTTTTCATCAAGCAGAAACTCGTGCTCCGATCTCGTACCCTAGGTCGCCAAAGTTGCCCAACCACAATCTCGGGTCCGCCCGTCCCAGACGTGGACGGCGACCTGGACGGGCTTCTTCTTATTTATGATTCATGCGCTGATCTACGCCCCTGTGCTCCCATTCATGATCACTGTTGGGTCGTCGTGACGGCTCCCAGGATTTCCGGACACCACATGGAGGGATAATCATGAGCGAAGCAATTTCAGCAGAACTGCGGCCAACTCAAGGGCCGCTACGGAGGTCATTGCATGGAAAGGTAGCCATTGTCACCGGCGCCGCCCGAGGAATCGGCCGGGTCACGGCTGTCGCGTTCGCCCGCAACGGCGCCGACATCGTCGGCATTGACATTTGCTCGCCGGTGTATCCGCCTTCGGGTGTCGCACCGGCGAGCAAAGAGGACCTTGACGAGACTGGAAGGCTGGTTGAAGCAGCGGGTGTCCGCTGGCTCAGCTTCGTCCTCGACCAGCGCGATATGAGGGCGCTGCGCATAGTGGCTGCGCGAGCGGAGGAGGCGTTTGGCGGTATTGACATTTTGTTCGCTAACGCCGGCATCCAAGCTTTCAAGCCGCTACTCGAAATGGATGATGAGCACTGGCGGGTGCAGATAGAAAACAACCTCACCGGAACTGCTAACACGATCCGCGCTTTCGCACCCTATCTGGTGAAGCGTGGGGGTGGGCGCATCATCGTGACCTCCTCGACCCAGGGCAGGCATGGCATGAAGAACGGATCCGCCTACTCGGCCTCCAAATGGGGGATTATCGGCCTGATGAAGTCGGCGGCCCTGGAGCTCGCGACCTACGGCATTACCGTGAACGCCCTCATCCCCGGTCTGATTGACACGGCGCTGACCAGGCATGAGGAGCGTTATGCGCAAGCGCTGCAGGAAGCAGGCCAGGCGCCGGAAGGGTATCCTCAGGCAGACGAAGAAAAGGCACGCACCATTCTTGTCGCCAAGAGTCCACTCGGGGTGCCATGGATCGATCCCGAGGATGTAGCACCAGTGGTGGTCTTCCTCGCCTCCGATGCGGCTCGAATGGTGTCGGGGGCGACCTACGATGTGACTGGCGGTGACAGCGCCCACAATATAGCATGAGGGTGAATACCATACCAGCCAAGCTGGACTGGCGGCACGGATCTGCGTGACAAGATTAGACGGCTGCCCCTCACCCCTATGAACCATAGCAATAACAATACTCATAGACCTCATAACCGCCATAACGGTCATAAAGATCATAGTGGCCCCGACGGTGCCAGCGGACAGCACCAACCAGATGTCGCTCATCACGATGCCTCTTTGCATGGGTCGCCTCGGGAGCATGCAGGACGTACACGGCATACAGGGCAACCAGGCGATCTCATGCTTCCAGGCGCTGGCCCCATGCCTGGCGATCGCTCCACGCATGGGGAACATACAGCACATGGTGTTCACGGCGCTCACTCCAAACACTCAGTACACACTGGAACCGGACATGCTAATCATTCAACCCACGCCGCGCACTCGGAGGAGATGTTCAAGCGGCCTTTCTGGGTGTCGCTTGCTCTCACCGTTCCGGTACTTCTCTACTCTGATCTGCTCGAGGGGCTGCTCGGCTATACCGCACCGACCTTCCCAGGGTCGGAATATCTCAGCCTGGTGCTCGGCAGCGTCATTTACTGGTACGGCGGGTGGGTTTTCCTCTCAGGCGCCGTGGCAGAGCTACTCAACCGCATGCCGGGCATGATGACCCTGGTAGCGCTCGCCATCACTACCGCCTACGGCTACAGCATTGTGACTACTCTTGGCCTTGTGCAGGGGATGCCGCTGTACTGGGAGCTTGCCACCCTCGTCACGATCATGCTGCTCGGACATTGGATGGAGATGCGAGCCGTGGGCAGTGCTCAAAGCGCCCTCAACGAACTGGCAAAGCTGCTGCCTGACACAGCCGAGCGCATCGTGGGCGACAGCGCAGTCGGCCCGGGCAGCACAGGCGTTGGCATGGAGGGCAGCCCACCGGACCACGAAGGCCACCACTCGGACGCAGGCACAGACGCAGGCACCGAGCGCACAGAACGGGTACCGGTGAGCACTCTCAGAGAAGGGGATCTGGTGCTCATACGGCCGGGCGGGCAGGTGCCTGCCGATGGCACCGTAGAAGGAGGGAACAGCCAGCTCAACGAGAGTATGGTGACAGGCGAGTCGCGTCCCGTCGACAAAGCGCCTGGCAGCGAGGTGATCGCGGGTACTGTAAACGGCAGCGGGTCGCTACGGGTGCGCATAAGCAGGACCGGGGAGAGTACCATGCTGGCTGGGATTATGAGGCTGGTGCAGGAGGCGCAGACAAGTCGTACGCGCACACAGGCCCTGGCGGACCGTGCGGCCCGCTGGCTCACCATCGTAGCGGTTGCAATGGCCCTGCTGGCCCTCATCGGCTGGACTGTAGCCGTGGGCTTCGGGGACTTCACGCTCGAACGGGTAGTCACCACGCTTGTTGTGGCGTGCCCCCACGCGCTCGGCCTGGCTATCCCTCTGGTAGTCGCTATAACCACGAGCCTGTCGGCGCACAACGGCATCCTGGTGCGCGACCGCCTCGCGCTTGAGAAGGCAAGGAGCCTCAATGTCGTGGTGTTCGACAAGACGGGCACACTGACCGAGGGTGCGCACGGTCTGGTGGGTATACAAACGGCGGAGCGAATTACCGGGGAGAAAGCCCTTGCTCTCGCTGCCGCTGTAGAAGGAGACAGCGAGCACTACATCGCAAGGGCGTTAGTAAGTGCTGCGATCGCGCAGCAAGATGGACAACCAGCAAGACAACCGGCAACGTCAGTACAAGCAGAGGGGCTCTGGCACGTACACCAACCCGCACCATCTCTATTACCCCAGGCCCATGACTTCATCGCGCTGCCCGGGCGGGGGGTGCAGGCACGAGTCGGCAATCGCACGCTGCAGGTTGGTGGTCCACGACTGCTCCAGCAGCAAGACATGCAGGTGCCTCCTGCCATGTCTGAGCAGGTACGGACCTGGGGAGACCGCGGCCAAACAGTCGTTTACCTGATCGCAGATCGGCATGTGCTTGCAACTTTCGCACTCGCGGACATAATCCGACCCGAAAGCCGAGAGGCGGTTCAAGCTCTGAAGAACCAGGGGACAAGGGTGGTCATACTTACAGGCGATTCGGAGCAGGTAGCGAAGTGGGTAGCGGCAGAGCTAGACGTGGACGAGTACTTTGCCGGCGTGCTCCCCGAAGACAAGAGCGCCAGGATCAAGGGGCTACAACAGGGAGGATCGCAGGTGGCCATGGTGGGCGACGGAGTGAACGATGCGCCTGCGCTGGCCCAGGCAGACGTGGGAATCGCCATTGGCGCGGGCACGGATGTGGCGCGAGCTTCGGCGGGCATAGTGCTGGTGCGTAACGACCCACGCGACGTTGCGAGGATCATAACCCTCAGCCGCGCCAGTTACCGAAAGATGGTGCAGAACCTGGTGTGGGCGGTGGGCTACAACGTGATTGCGCTGCCCTTGGCCGCCGGGGTGCTTGCTCCCTTCGGCATCGTCATGCCCGCAGCCGTTGGGGCGCTCCTCATGTCTCTCAGCACAATTGGCGTTGCCATCAACGCCCAGACGCTGCGCGGGCTCGACCTGCGTCTCGTCCAGGTGCGAAGAGCACTGCCTGACCCGGCGCCTGCTTCATAACGGCGCGCCAAACGGCTCACCAACGCATTACCAGGGCACCACCACGGCCGTTTCGCAGTTCGCCGCACGGAACGCGAGGCGCCCAGCCTAGAACTTCAGCGGTACTTGCTCGGTAGGTATGCATCCTGCTGGTGCTAGAGTTCTAGACAGCATATGATCAGCGGGAGGGATATTATGAAAAGACGGGTATCACTGGGGATTACAGACGAAACAAACCGACAGCTTGAGGACCTCACAAAGTGGCTTGGTGCCACCAGAACCGAGGTGCTGATCTTCGCAATAGAAAGGCTCCACCGGGAGGTTGCAAGTCGAGATGGCAACCTTGAGTCCACTACTGCCGGCAAATTACCGCGCCACGAGCATATAGTCGGCTAGCGTCCAGTGGTCCTGGTGGTGGTAATGGTACTGGTAATGGGGGCGCCAAGTGACAGAGCACCGTCCAACGCCGAGCTCATCCAGGAAATGGCGCCAAAGGCCAGGGTTGTCAAGGCTTTCAACACAGTTTTCGCATCGAACCAGGCCGTAGCTGAGGTTGAGGGTGTTCAACTTGACGGCTTTGTGGCTTGTGACGACGATGCAGCCAAAGAGCAAGTGCTGGAGTCCGTGAGCTCGCTAAATTATCGCCCTATCGGTGCGGGCCCACTGGCAATGGCGCGTGCTCTAGAGGGGATGGGCACGCTCAACATATATTTGAACAAGACCCATCAGTGGTCATGGCAGAGCGGCTGGAAGCTAGTGGGTCCCACCGGCTAGCCAGCAGGCACGCTGGCAACAGGCACGAACAAGGGTAGGCGTGCGACTGTACCTTTACATGGCTTGCTGCAGTTGCCGGCCAACCTGAAGTTTGATGAGCCGGTTGTCAGCACATTGCAAAGCACCCTGCGCTCGCGCTTAGCGTGACCGTAGTCTGCGTGCCGCGGCACGCCCGCTGGTTTTGTAGCCGGAAGGGGTGGCAGATGCAGATGCGTTCCTTGCCGAGCAGATAATCGAGAACGAATGGGTAATGATTATCACCGGTATCACCTCCATTCTCTTCGGTTCTCTTCGGTCTTGTACTCTACATCTTCCCCGGGGCGAGTGCTCTCAGCCTAGTGTGGCTTAACGGCGGCTACTCTCTCGCCTTCTGCCTTCTGCTCAACTTTCTTTCCTTTCGCCTGCGCGGTCTGCATCAACCACCCCAGACGCCCGGCACACCTCCTGCCCCCCGTTCGTGAATTAAGGGGTACGCGACACCCCTCGGCAGCACCTGTGTGCACCGCGGTCGGCAGACCGAGCAGGCGGGCGATAGAGGTCAGGGCGTGCATCCCGTCGTCTAACCACGTGAGCCGCGCCGGGCCCTCGCCGGGCTGAAGTAGCCGCTGGTATTGGTGGTCTCGATGCAGTCGCTGCCGAAGTTGTGCCCGCGCCGCACCAGCGCCCTGATGCTTCCGAGATCATCGGCAATCGCTGAGACCGGCAGCGTCCAGCGCATCGAAGCATAGCGTGAACCCGTACTGCATGTATTCGCGGGCGAGGCTCAGTCCTTTGAGCGCCTTTGACGAGGAGGATTGGAGCGTTTGCAGCGCGAGGTTCGCGGCGTCCATGGTGAGGTGGACATGGGTGTCGATGAAGCGGGGACTCACAGTCCGGTCGGAAAGGTCGAGCACCCATGCTCCGGGCGGCCGCTCCACCGACCGCGCGATCTCCGCAATTCGGTTGTCCTGGACGAGGATCTCTGCCGGACCGGCGAGGGTATCGGAGACGCCGTCGAAGACCTTGCCGCACACCAGAACTAGCACCTTCATCTCAGAGCTTCCTTGCGCCATCATCCGTCATGACCTACCCATCTCATCTCGTGGAGGACTCCTTCTTCTCATGATCGGTCTCCGCCCCGGGCACTGGGGCGACCGGCAGCCCCCAGCCACGCCGGATGGCCAGGAGGCGCAGCCCGAAACAGAGGACCGCGCCGGCGATCGCCAGTGGGGTGGATGGGAGCCGCAGCAGCTCGCCGCCAACAGCGACGGCCGCGCCGGCCAGCGCGGCGACCGCATACAACTCGGCGCGCAGTACGGTCGGGATCTCAGCCACGAGGACGTCGCGCAACATGCCCCCTCCGATCCCGGTGAGCATCCCCAGCAGCACGGCGGGGACAGGGTTGAGTCCGAAGGTGAGGGCCTTGAGCGCGCCGGAGACCGCGAACAGCCCCAGCCCGGCCGCGTCGAAGACCAACACAGGACTCTTCCACCGCCCGACCGTTGAATGCCATAGGAACGCCGCCAGGCCAGCCAGGAGAGACACCCCGATATAGCGCCAATCGGCGATCGCGCCCGGGGGTACCGCCCCGATCAGCAGGTCGCGGGTGATCCCACCGGCGTTGCCGGCGGCGAAGGACAGCACAAGCACCCCGAACACGTCGAGGCGATGGCGGACGCCCGTCATGCCGCCGCTGAGCGCGAACACGAAGGTGCCGAAGAGGTCGAGTGCTAGGACGAGCGTTCCCATGGTGCTCTCAGGCCGACCGTGAGGCCCGCAGGGCCGGCGAGGTCATGCCATGTCTCCGGTCCAGCACGTGCCAGGCTTCTATTAGCGCGTCTCCTCATGCAGTCTGCTCTTTGGCACCGTCAGCAGGATGGCGACGATCGCCGCCACGATCATCAGGAGATTTGCGCCAAAGGCGAACAGTGCCGCTGCGCGTATCGCGAGGTTGTCCTGCCGCCCGGCAAAGGTGACCACACCCGCAATCCAATCCGCCGGCGCGTTGTCACCGCTGAGCGCCGTGAAGATCACGGCCGAGATGGCCACGCCGAAGGACGCGCCAAGCGATGAGGCCATTTTGTAGATGCCCGATCCGGACCCGGCCTGGTCATCCGGCAGGTTCGAGATCGCCGCGTCCGTGGACGGAGTGGCGTAGAATGCGAGCCCGATGCCAAAGAGCGTGAAGGCCACGATAGCCAGGATCTTGTAGGTACCGAGCAGGACGTAGGTCGGCATCAGCAGCAGGATCGACGCTCCCACGATCAGCGTTCCCCAGATCATGGGCTTGCGCGGGCCGAAGCGCTGCAACAGCTTCTCACCAACGCGGATGAACGCGACGATGGCGATAGCGTACCCCAGTGTGAGCAGCCCGGCCCCCTGCGCGCTCATCCCACCTCCGACCTGCACCAATGTCATGGCCACGATGAGGATGCCCGCGACGGCGTTGAGGAGCAGGTTTGAGAGCGTCGCCCCGGTGTAGGTCCGATTCCTGAAGAGTCGGAAGTCTACGAAGGCGTTGGCATTATGGGCTTCCGTGCGGACGAAGAGGACGCCGAACACGATGCTCACCGCCAACAGGGCCAGGGTTGCGGCGCTCGTCCAGCCGAGCTTCGCCCCCTGCGTCACGAAAATCTGCAGCGCGACCATGGCGATCATGAAGGTCAGAACACCGGCGGTGTCGAACCGGTAGCCAGGCTTAGCTTCGGCCCTGCTCTCGGGGGTGCCGCGCACCAGCAGCATACCAACCAGCGACACCGCCGCGGACGCGAAGAAGATCCAGCGCCAGCCGACGTTTTCCGCCACCAGGCCACCGAAGAGCGCGGCAAAGCCCGCGCCTCCCCATGACCCCATAGACCATAGGCTGACCGCGCGCTGGCGGCCGGCCCCGACCCAATAGGCTTTCACCAGTGCCAGACTCGCCGGCATGATGCACGCGCCCGACAGCCCCTGGCAGATGCGGCCCAGCATCAAGGTGGGTGCCGCCAGCGCGCCCGACGGCGCCAGGCCGACCAGGAGCGAGCCGATGATGCTGAGGAGGAAGCCCCACTGCACGACCTTCACCCGGCCAATGCGATCGGCGAGACCGCCAAGGACGACGATGAAGATGCCCGAGAACAGGGCCGTGATCGACACGGCGATGTTCATCACGTTCATCGCGAGCCCCAGATCCGACGCCATAATTGGTGCGATGTTCAGGGTCGTCTGGGCAAACAGCCAGAAGGCCAGCACGCCGAGAATCATCCCGAAGAGGAGTCGATCGTTACCGATGTGGCTCGCGTTCGTCGCGTTCGTCGCGTTCGCTGCACTCGTCGACGTCGTCACCGGCCAATCTCCCGTTGCCGGAATGCGGCTGTGCATTCCGGCTCGGTCCCTCGATTCTGTGGCCGCCTCATGGACGCACCTTTGGGGGTTCGGCCGAGGGCGCTAGCCACGCTAGGGCGGCAACCACGATGGCTGCGGTTCCCGTCTGCAAGGTCGGCTCGATGACCGGGGCAAACTTCGGCGAGTGATTGGCCGGAATGTCGCTGGCGATCCGCCCAGCAGCCTCTGCCTTGTGCCACTTCTTGGCATCGATGCCGCCCAGCGCCCAATAGGTGTACGGAACCCCGAGTGCATCCGGGATCCGGCTGAAGTCCTCACTCGCCGACTGACGGGGGGCCGTGAACGCCCGGTCGCCAAAGTAGTCCTTGAAGGCCGCCGCAACCTTTGCCGTGACCTCGGGATTGTTGGAGGTCAGCGGATACTCGTCGTAGAGCTCGAACTCGGGGTCTTTCGGCGAGCCGGAAGCCGCGCACTCGCCCTTGACGACGCGCTTGATCGCGCCGATCAGCATGGTGCGCATGCTGTCGCTGTAAGCGCGAATGTTGAGCTCGATGACGGCGTGGTCGGGGATGATGTTGCTCTTCGTCCCGGCGGCGACCTGACCGACAGTGAGTACGGCGAAGTCGTCCGGGGCCACCTCCCGCGCAACGATCGCCTGTAGGCGCACGACGATCATCGAGGCCAGCACGACGGGGTCGATGGAGAGCTGGGGCATCGAGCCGTGGCTGCCGCGCCCATGAACCGTGACGCGCAAGCTGGCGGCGGTCGAAAGAAACGGGCCGACGTGGGTGCCGACTGTGCCCGATGGGTAGGCCAGGACGTGCTGGGCCAGGGCGACGTCGGGCTTGGGGATCAGCCTGGCGAGGCCGCCTTTGACCATTTCCTCAGCACCAGTGCCAACCTCCTCGGCCGGTTGGAAGAGGGGAATGAAGGTGCCGTGCCACGCCGATCGGTTCGCGGCGAGCAAGCGGGCGGCGCCCATCAGACTCGCAACGTGCACGTCGTGTCCGCAGGAGTGTGCGACCGGCACGTCCTGTCCCGAGCTATCGGTCTGACTGTCGGTGCTGGCGTACTGAAGACCCGTCTCCTCCTTCATCGGCAGCGCGTCCATGTCGGCGCGCATGAGCACGGTGGGGCCGTCGCCGTTGCGCAGGATCCCGACGACGCCGGTGGTGCCGACCTTGTCATGCACCTCATACCCGGCCTTGAGCAGCGTATCTGCTGCCTTGGCCGCCGTGTGCATCTCCTGGTTGGATAGCTCCGGGTGCTGGTGGATTGTACGATAAGCGTCTTCCTGCCACTCCCTGATCCCGTCCTGTCCGGCCAGCACGCGACCGACGGACGCATCAGCGGCGGCCTCCGTGGTGCTCGATGTCGAACCGGTGGCCCGGTCTTCCTTTCTCGCCATGCTCGTCGCCTCCCCTCGTTACCCATACCGCGCTCTGCTCAATCCGCCGCAATATCTATGCCACCCATAACCGGTGTGGGGTTTGCCTTAGATAGAGGAGAGATCTGGTGGGTGAGATTGCGTCAGCGGCGCGACAGTGAGCCACGCCCGGGGGCTACGCGTGCACAGGAACGGTGAGCTGCCCGTTGAGGGGTAAGTTCTACATGGCAAGTGGAGAGGGAGTAAGACAGAACACATGGATGAGGCCTGCGAGGGGTATGACAGGTTTAGGTCACTACTTCGATATTCTCCATCCCACCGTAGATTGTCCACCAGGGCTGTGCTCCTCTGGCGAGCACCTGGTTCAGCGCTTCGATGTTCTTGACCCCGCGATCCTCCAGCCAGGCCTCTAGCGCACCCGCACCTTCTTTCGCGTAGACCGGGATTGCGTCCTGCCAGGTCGCTCGCCCGCACAGCACGCCCGAAAAGGGCGTATGGGCTTCGGCTGCAAGCTCCAACGTTTCGCGGAATATCTCGTCGGTTACCCCTGCGCTCAGGTATATGAAGGGCTTGGTAGCCGCCGCCGCTGCCTCGCGGAACAATCCGAGCGCCTCATGCCGCGTGTAGGCCGTTTGCCCGCCGTAGGCGCGTGTGCCCTCTACGAATGTCATGTTTACCGGTACCTCGACTTTAAGTACGTCGACACCGTAGCGCGGCCTGGAGAATTCCTCCATCGTAAGGGTCACATACTTCGGCTTGACCTGGGCGAACTCAAAGCCTTTCTCATCGCCAACGTTGTCGTCATAAACAAGCGGCTCCAGGAAGAACGGGATGTCCAGCGCTGCGCACTCCGCGCCCACTCGCTCGATGAAGGCGTGCTTTCTCGTGTTGATCTCGGCTTCGTCCGCAGGGTTGTAATAGAGGAGGATCTTGATTACGTCAGCTCCCTGTTCGGCCAGGCGACGCACACTCCAATCGGGTAGCAGGTCGGGAAGTCGGCCTTTGACGGTTGCGTCGTAGCCCGTCTCCTCGTATGCAAGCAGCACACCGGTGCCGGGTGCGCGCTCTTTCATAGCCTCAAGCCCAAACTCCGGGTCGAGCAGCACGGCGGTGGCGTGCTTCGTGAGCACCCTAGTCACGGCTCCCTTGAACGTCGCGAGGTCTTCAGCCGTGGCGATGCCTCCTTCGCCTCGGGCTTTGGCGATTGCCTTCCTGAGCGAGCCGCGCTGGTCAATAGCTGCCGCTGCAATCACACCCTTCTCGTTGGCGCACGCATTTATCCCCGCCAGCTTGCCCCTGGTTATGGTGGCTTTAGTCATAGTAGATCCTCAATTCGGTTGCCCATGTGATCAAAGTGACCGAGGCGATGTGCCGTCATGGATATAGTAGCCTCTCAGGAGTGGCCCTGTCCGCCGCCCAGGTTGATATAGGCCGCCAAAGTTCCCTCGGTCCCCTCCGGCTCCTTCGCCGCCACCTTCCTACTGCGGATCTCGAAGCCGACGTTCCGGCCGGCTCGTATCATGCCGTAGTTGTCGCGCAGGATCTCGCCTGTGATGTGCTGCAATTTCTCGTCCCGGCCGATTTGCACAAGTCTGCGCAGAAGCTCGGTGCCGATACCGCGCCGCTGGTACTCGTCGGCCACCAGCACCGCAAACTCCGCATCGTTGGCCGTGCGCGACTTGCTGAGGCGCGCCACGCCCGCTATCTGGCGCTCACCTGTCGCAGAGTCTGCATGCTCAGCCACCAGGGCGATCTCGCGGTCGTAGTCGTTGAAGCAGATACGGGTCAGCCGCTCGTGCCTGACGCGGTCCGACAGGTGCAAGTGTTCGAAATAGCGCCTGTAAACAGTTTGCTCCGAGAGTTTCTCGTGGAACTTCACGATCAGCGGCTCGTCCTCCGGGCGGATGGGCCTGATGGTGAGGGGAGTACCGTCCTTCGCAGTCCAAGTCTCGACGTACTTCAGCGGGTAGGGGCGGATGGCAAGCGGGGGCACATCGTCCTCGCTCGTACCCCGCCCGTACAGCACCACCCTCGCATCCAGCGCGATCAGTCGGTCAGGCGACGCAAGCAGCGGATTGATATCGATCTCTTTGATCAGTCGCTGCTCGACCACCAGTTGGCTGAAGCGCACCAGCAGACGCTGCAAACCTTCGATGTCGACCGGCCTGCGCCCGCGCACCCCTTGCAGCGCCCTGAATATCCGCGTACGCTCCATCAACCGGAGCGCCAGGGTTGAGTTGAGCGGTGGGAGCGCCAGCGCCCGGTCTTTGAAGACCTCCACAAGCTGTCCACCCATGCCGAACAGTAGCACCGGCCCGAACTGAGGGTCGATACTCGACCCGATTATCAACTCGTAGCCGGTCCACTGTATCATCGGCTGTACCGTCACACCCTCGAAGTGTCCCTGGCCTGCGCGCTCACCTACCGATTGCTCGATGGCGCGATAGGCGGCCCGCACCTCCGCTTCATCGCTGAGGTTGAGCTGCACCCCGCCCACGTCAGTTTTGTGGGTGATCGTGCGAGAGTAGAGCTTGAGCACCACCGGGTAACTAATAGCCGCCGCGCACTTGACCGCTTCGTCCTCGCTGGCGGCGATGCGTGTTGCTACCACGGGTATTCCGTACGCCTCAAGCAGCTGTTTCGACTCGAATTCGGTCAGGATGGTTCGACCCTCGTGCCTGGCGGCCTCGATAATCTGCCGTGCCTGCTCGCGGTTCAAGGCGCTGCCCTCATCGGCAGGAAGCATGGGGCTCTCGTAGAGGGTGCGCAGGTTGTAGTTGTAGCGCCACATGTAGTTGAACATGCGCGCCGCCGTATCAGGGTATGGGAAGTTAGGGATGCCGGCGCTGCGCAGGATCTCCTCTCCCGGCTCGATCTCCTCCCCTCCCATCCAGCTTGCAAGCACGGGTTTGCCGGCCACCTTTGCGTATGGGCGTAGCTGCTCCGCCGTGATTGTCGGGTCGGTCATAGCCTGCGGAGTAAGAATCACCATCAGGCCATCGCTGTCAGGATTCTGCGCGACGATGGAGAGCGCCTCGGCGTAGCGCTGGGGAGAGGCGTCGCCCAGGATGTCCACAGGGTTGTTATGGCTCCACGCAGCGGGGAGTATGCCGTCGAGCGCCGCCATCGTCTCGGTAGAGAGTTGGGCAAGCTCTCCTCCGCCTGTGATGAGCGCGTCGGTAGCCAGCACGCCAGGCCCGCCCGCGTTGGTGACGATGGTGAGGCGCGGTCCTTTGGGAAGGGGCTGCTTTCCCAGCACCTCGGACATGTAGAAGAGTTCGGCTATCGAATCGACGCGCAGCACACCAACTCGGCTGAACGCAGCCGCGAGCACCTCGTCGGACCCTGTGAGCGAGCCGGTGTGCGAAGCCGCGGCATGGCTGCCTTGCGCGGTACGGCCCGGCTTGATCACGATTATGGGCTTGGTGAGCGCCACCTCCCTGGCAGCCGAGAGGAACGAGCGCGCATCCCCTATCGTCTCCATGTATATGACGATTGAGCGGGTATGGGGATCGTCGCCCAGGTAATAGATGAGGTCGCCCCAGCCCACGTCCAGCATGGAGCCAAGCGATGCGAACGCCGAGAAGCCCACGTTCTCACGCCTGCTCCAGTCGAGCACAGCGGTGAGCAGCGCCCCGCTCTGGCTGATGAACCCGACCGAGCCTGCGAGGGCTATGCCGCTAGCGAAGGTGGCATTCAGGCCCGAGGGTGGGCGCATAACGCCCAGGCAGTTCGGTC
>JADMIH010000269.1 GCA_015478675.1 Chloroflexota bacterium
CGGCCTCTCGCTGCCGGGGCTTCTAACCTAGCGCAGGCTCAAGGCCACGTGGATGTGGGCGACTTCAAGCTGCCTATCACCCCTATTAGCGCTCAGTATTACAACCGCCTCATCCAGACCGCCGAAGACGACGGCGCGGCTGCCCTGGTTATCAGGATAGATACGCCGGGTGGCCTTGTCGACTCGATGCAGGGGATGGTTCAACGCACTCTCGCCAGCCGTGTGCCCGTGATAGCCTATGTTTCGCCACAGGGCGCTATGGCCGCCTCCGCCGGGTTGTACCTGGTTTACTCCGCGCATATCGCGGCCATGTCCCCCAACACCACCATAGGCTCCTCCGAAGTTATCTTGCAGAGCGGCGACTCCTCGGGCAGTAGCACGCCCGAAAGCGGGGATGCCGCCGCCGAACGCCGCAAGGTGACGAACCTGCTCGTTTCGCAGATCCGCAACCTCGCCGATGAGCGCCATCGTAATGCGGACTTTGGGGAGAAGGCTGTGCGCGAGAGCGCCAACCTCGGCGCACAGGCCGCCCTCGACCAGCATGTAGTGGACATATTATCTCCCAGCGTTGATGACCTGCTGAGCCAGGCCGACGGCAAGCAAGTAAGCGTCAACGGGCAGACAGTAACTCTCAAAACTAAAGGCGCTACTCAGCACAACATATCCTCCAACTTCGCTGAGGACGTACTGATACTAATAACCAATCCCAGCGTGGCCTTTGTGCTGATTAGCCTGGGCACCCTTGGCCTCACATGGGAGTTTATCAATCCAGGTGCGGTCTTTCCCGGGGTGGTGGGGGCATTGCTGCTGCTGGTCGGCTTCCTGGCGCTGGGCACGCTGCCTGTCAATGTCTCTGGCGTAGTCTTTATGATCCTCGCTTTTGTGCTCTTTATCGCTGACGTTTTCCTCCCCACGCACGGCATTCTCACAGCAGGAGGCATTATATCACTGATACTCGGCGGGCTGCTGCTGGTGAATACGACTGCCGCCCCCGGCCTGCCTGGAGTGTCACCTGTTGTGGTGCTGGGCACAGCCACCGGGTTGGGGGCCTTCTTCTTCTTTGCAGTTTACAAAGTTTTCATGGCGAGGCGCAAGCGCCCGGCTACCGGACGCGAAGGGCTGGTGGGGCGTATCGCTGAGACGCGCACCGAGCTCTCTCCACAGGGGATGGTCTTCGTCTCAGGTGAGCTTTGGAACGCAGTGAGCGCCAACGGCCCTATACCCTCAGGCCAGCCTGTGCGCGTGGTCGGCGCGCAGGGTCTTCAACTGACGGTGCGCCCTGAAACAGAAGCAGGCGAAGGGATAGAGACGAAGAAGCTGTGAGAAGCCTTCTCTGGGGTCACTAACCTCAAGGCTATTGGCTACCGGCCACTGACCACTATAAAGGAGTTTACATAATGGATGCTTTACTTGGGCTATTGTCGTTTCTTGTGCCTCTTGTCGTAGTAGTGCTTGCGATAGCAGGCTCGGCTGTGAAGATCGTGCAAGAGTACGAGAGAGGGGTCATCTTCCGATTAGGCCGCCTGGTTGGGGCGCGCGGCCCCGGATTGTTCTTTATTATTCCATTTGTTGATCGTATGGTGAAGGTAGACCTGCGTGTTGTCACACTTGATGTGCCCGCGCAGGAGGTTATCACTCGCGATAACGTAACGGTGCGCGTGAACGCGGTGCTCTACTTCAGGGTATTCGATCCTGAGAAGGCGGTTGTAGCTGTGACCGACTTTGTGCGCGCCACCCACCAGATCGCCCAGACCACCCTGCGAAGCGTTCTCGGCCAGTCGGACCTCGACCAGCTGCTGGCGCAACGCGAAGAGATCAACATGAAGCTCCAACATATCATTGACGAGCAGACCGAGCCATGGGGCATCAAAGTAGGCATAGTAGAGGTGAAGGACCTGGAATTGCCTCAGAGCATGCAGAGAGCAATGGCGCGCCAGGCTGAAGCCGAGCGCGAGAAGCGAGCCAAGATTATTCATGCATCAGGTGAGTTCGAGGCCTCGAAAGCCCTGTCGGAAGCTGCACACATTATCGGCTCAGAGCCTGCTACCTTGCAGTTACGCTATCTGCAAACGCTGACCGAAATCGCCTCCGAAAAGAACTCGACTATAGTCTTCCCACTCCCGATAGAGTTCCTTAGCCTGTTGCAGGGCGTGACGGGTGGTCCCAGCGCGGGCTATCGCAACGGCAGGGACGGCGGGGGGCCGTCTATCTCTGAGCCGTCGCCCAATACTCTGCCCGTTGGCACCGACACGGGCGCTTTGCCCGCCGGAGAGGTGGGCATCGCCGGCAGCGCGGAGGAAGAGAAGGGACCGATCTTCGGCCTTGGGGAGGCTGATTCGGAGGCGATAGCCGCGGAGCATGCTCGCTTTATAGCTGGGGACATACCAACACGCGGTGGCGAAGATCCGCTGCCTGGCCGCTCTTAGCTGTGCTTTGTTAGAGTAAACATCCAGATCAGGGTATTAGGTGGAAAGAGACCAGTAACTTCGCATAGCGAAGTTACTGGTCTCTTTCCGAGAAGAAAAGTTTCTCCACACGCGTGGGGAGAGCTTTGGTGTGGCCTTACTTTAGTACAGTATCAGCGTGCCATAACTTGTGTAAGCGTTCAGGGTTAGAGTGGACAATCGTCAAGGCGTGCCTGGGCGGGTGCACCCGCGCGGATACCCCAAGAAGATTGCTCCACCCTTACTCTGAACACTTACCAGCTCCTGTCACTTTGCTTTTGCGGCCCGCAACGTATATAATTTTAGAGTCCCCTTGCGGCTATCTGAGATCAACTTACAAGAGAGAATAATGCGCATCGAAGATGATAACTACTGGCACACGGCGCAACGACTGCCTTATGTGCCTGAGACTGGTGAGAACGACACTGAGCCTGGAAGCTCACGCAACGCCGGTAGCCGAACCGCCTGGCGCGATCTATTGGAAACTATAACCGTTACTCTCCTCATATTTTTCATGTCGCGGGCAGTGGTGCAGAGCTATAGAGTTGAGGGGAGCAGTATGCTGCCAACCCTCCGTACCGACGAGTACCTCTTTGTAAATAAGGGTCTCTACTTCCGCTATGACGCCAATTATCTGGCTGAGATGACCGATCCTAATGTCAAACCGGATATGCACTACCTCTTTCATGGTCCTCAGCGGGGCGATATCGTGGTTTTTGCCTCGCCCGTTGAGCCTATAGACTACATCAAGAGGGTGATAGCTGTGTCAGGAGAGACCGTGAGGGTTAAGGCCGATCCTGACCCTGTAGGCGACCCTAACCGCAACTGCGGCGTCTGTGGTGTCTACGTAAATGGGGTAAAGCTGAAGGAACCATATGTTAAGGCTACTCCTGACTATGACTGGCCGCCCGCCGGTCAATCGGATGTGATTCCGCCAGGGTATATCTTTGTGATGGGTGATAACAGGCGCAACTCAAGCGACTCGCATATATGGGGACCGCTTGATGAGAGCAGGCTGATTGGCACAGCCTTTGTGTCGTACTGGCCTAAAGATAGCTGGGGTCTGCTCCCACACCCTACCTATGCTAACCAGCAATGAGGGCTGAGGACTGAGACCGTTGTAGCTAACTCAGCCCTCAGCAACTCGTTACCGCCTACGACTTCTTTTAATCCAAGGCCATGCGAGCAGCACAGCCAATCCTCCTATTACCGCCAGCGCCGATAGAAGCGATATGAGT
>JADMIH010000270.1 GCA_015478675.1 Chloroflexota bacterium
GGCAGTCTACTAATATGGCTAATCAGCCGCTGAACGAACCGAGTTACAATCAAAAGAGGGAAGCCGAGAGCGTACCCGCGCCTGGTCCGCTTGGAAGATCATGCATCGCATCGTTGGCACTTGACAGCTCCAGCAGCCCTGAACGTGCGAGCAACGAGTTATGTGCAGACATGGCGCGTCTCCCCCCTCGCAACGCCTCTCGCCTCGCGATTTTCAGGGTAAGCTGTGTACTTGTCGAATGGTTACCAAGGGGCGTCAATCACCGATACGAGATCGACCCGCGAACTGGCGCTACCGCTGTCGATGACGAGAACATTCACTCAGGAGCCACGCCTTTGGCCGTGCCGGCAAGTGCCGGCTCTCCGGGGTTGGGTGGTGCTGTAAGGTAGCGCCATCGCTCTACCAGCATCCTGAAGATGTCCGATTCGGTGATTATGCCAACCGGCCTGTCTTCCTCATCAACCACAGGCAGCCCTCCTATTTTGTGGTCGAGCATGAGGCGGGCGGCCTGTTGCATGGTTGTGGAACGTGTAAGTGTGTAGGGGTTGTGCGTCATAATTTGTGATATTGTCAACCTGGCCAGCAGGTAGTTTAGCTCGTAGATGCTCAGGCTGGTGGCGGGAGATGGACGCGCCTCCCGCAGGTCGCCCAGGGTAACCAAGCCTACAACCCGCCCCTCCCGCACTACCGGCAGCCGTCGTATCCCTTTCTCCATCATGAGATTGTACGCCTCGGCCACGGGTGTAGTGGGGCTAACGACCCAGACCGGCGAAGACATCCACTCATGAACGAGCATATCCTGGTTAGTCATCACTTTGCTTTCCCTTCTCCGCAGCTGCGCCCCTGACAGATGTGTGGTTCACACATTCACGCGCCCCACCGGCCGAACCGAACAGCGAGGCGCGTTTGCTCTTATAGTCTTACAGGTCCATTACTCCACGCGCTCTCCGCTAGCTGACAGGGCGAGGCGTCTGAAGTGACCCACCCGTGGGCAGCTTAGGAGTAGAAGCCTGGTTGCTCGTGCCCTTATCAGGCTGACCCCAACGAAGCAGCTTCTTCAGGTATGGCATCAGGAAGCGGTCGATCCCATAGTAGGTAACACCCGCACCTGCAAAGAGGGCAGCCACCTGGATCACCATCATCTGAGGGTTCGCGCTTGAGGTACCCGCCGCCAGGAAGGAGAAGTTCATCACCACGCCCCAGAAGGCAGCAAACCTGGTCAGCACGCCGAAGATGAGAGCTAGCCCTACAAGCAGCTCACCGAGTGCTACAAGCGTGCTGAATAGCACGGCGTTTGGCAGGAAGACGTCATTGATCAGGCCGGCATACCAGCCCTGAACCTCCGGGATTGCACCCGTAGAGGCCTTCTTGAGCGCCCCTTGTAAGAAACCGTCAATGGCGTTACCGCCGATCCATTTGCCCGACGCGACCTTCTCCCAGCCCGAGGTCAGGAACTCATAACCCACGAAGAGCCGCAGCACCAGCCACATCAGGCCCGTGTAAGCCGGTCTTGTGAAGACCGTCTTGAAAGCATTAGTTAAAGTGTTCATTGTTTTATCCTTTCATAGCCATTGCCCCGGATGTGCCTTTGCTCATTTTCACTTCTTGAGCTTGCCGTTCGCATTGAGGCGTTGTCACGTTTACATCTCCATATTAAGAGATGAAGGTGGAATCGCGGGTGCAAATGGGTAAAGGAATGGTAAAAAATGGGGCGAACAAGGGAAGGCCGCACTCCTCGTGCTCCCTCGTCTATCTGATATAATTACTCTGCATCGGGGTTGACGGTAGACAGGGGCCGCTTAGACACAGTAGCAAGCGCAGACAAGTATGAAGTTCCTGATCGTGGATGACGACAAAGCAATAGTAGAGGCTGTCACTATCGGGCTACAGTTCCAGTGGCAGGACGCCGAGGTGCATAGCGCCCAGGATGGTGAAGAAGGGTGGCGCAAGTTCATAGACCTCTCCCCCGATGTTACCCTGCTCGATGTGAACATGCCTTACATGAGCGGGTTCGAGACCTTGCAGCACATCCGCGAAGTGTCAGACGCGCCCGTGCTTATGCTCACGGCCAGGGGCGATGAGATGAGCAAGGTGAAAGGATTGGAGCTTGGCGCGGATGACTACCTAGTGAAGCCTTTCAGCCATCTCGAGCTGTTTGCTCGGATCAAAGCGGTGCTGCGCCGCACCGATATGCCGGCCCCCGTCAGCGCCGCGCCGTCGTTCGTTTCCGGCGACATTGCCGTGAACTTCGACAGCCACGAATTGACGGTCAAAGGCCAGCCGGTCAGGCTCACCCCCACCGAGTACAAGCTGATCTACCAGTTGGTGCGCAATGCCGGGCGCATCGTGCCGTTCGACACCTTGTTGAGCAAGGTCTGGGGCGATGAGTACCGGGGTGACATGGATTACCTCAAGACCTACATCAGCAGGCTGCGCAAGAAGTTGGGCGACGACTCGGAACACCCGCGCTATATACTCACCGAGCGGTCGGTTGGGTACAGATTTGTGCGCCTGCCCACCGGTGCTGGCGAGATTGAGCGCAGCATCGGGGTGGAGAAGGAGTGAGTACGCTGGATACGACCCTCAGTCCGCAGCAGACCGCCGCACAGGACGCGAGCACCGCGCAGTCGAGCGCCGTTAGGGTGCAGCAACTGCTGGCCCTCAACAAGGCGGCCATCGCGATCACCGGCGAGCTGGAGCTTGACAAGCTGTTGCAGCGCATTGTTGACGTGGCTCGCGAACTGGTTGGGTGCAAATACGCCGCGCTAGGTGTGCTGGGAGAGGACGGCTATATAGTCCTCTTCCCCACCTCCGGCATCTCGGAGACCGAGCGCGAGAAGCTTGGTGCGCCCCCGAGGGGACACGGCCTGCTCGGCGTGATGTTGCGCGCTGGCCGCAGCCTGCGCATCCCGGACATGAGCAAGGACGCCCGCCGCGTGGGGTTCCCCCCGCACCACCCCCCCATGACTGCTTTGCTCGGCGTGCCCATCTTCGTCCAGGGTAAACTGGTGGGAGACCTCTACCTCACCGATAAGCACGACAGCATCGAGTTCAGCGAGGAAGACGAATGGCTCGTGCAATTGCTTGCTATCCATGCGGCCACCGCGCTCACCAACTCGGCACTGCACGCTGAGGCGCAGCAGGGCAGGGAAGCAGCGGAACGAGAGCAGGAGCGCCTGCGCGAGCTTGAGCAGATGAAGGACGAGTTCCTCTCCACGGCGGCACACGAGCTACGCACCCCCCTCACCACCATCAGAATGTCGGCGGGCCTGGCGCTGGAGCAGGTGAAGCGCCTGGCTGCCCTGGACGAGCTGGACCCGCGCATCGTTGACCTGATCGCACTGGTGGTGGAGGGGAGCGAGCGGATGCACTCCCTTGTGAACGACCTGCTCGATCTCACGCGGCTCGAGCAGGGGCGAACTCCCATGGTGATGGAAGACCTCGACATGCGGGAAGTAGCCAGGGCCTCCGTGCAAGCCACAGCGCCTCTCTTTGAGAGCAAGGCGCAAAACGTCACAATGCGCCTGCCGGAGAGTTATTGCCGAGTACGGGGTGACAGGGCCAGACTGGAGCAGGTGGTTATCAACTTGCTCTCCAACGCCAACAAATATTCCCCTCCCGGCTCACGGGTGGAAGTGAGAGTTGTGCGCTCGGGGC
>JADMIH010000271.1 GCA_015478675.1 Chloroflexota bacterium
CAGAAGATAACTATATTTACGCATTCGATGCCCGGCGCGGCAGCCAAAGCTGGTCTTACCGCACCGGCGCGGCTGTGCGCTCTTCCCCCAGGGTTTTCAAAGATCAAGTCTTTATCGGGTCGGATGACCAGTACATCTACGCTCTGAATGCCGCCACAGGCCAAACCGACTGGAAGTACCGCACCTGGAATTTTGTACGTTCGTCAGCCGGTTCCAGTCGTGGCCTTGTTTACATAGGTTCATCCGACGGCAACCTCTATGCATTGGATGTCATGAACGGTACACTGAAATGGAAGTTGCACACCCTGGGCGCGATCATCGGCACGCCTCAAGTAGTGGGTAATAACGTGATCGTCGGCTCGATGGACAACTACATCTACGCAGTTGACGCCGACACAGGCTACACCTCATGGCGCTTCGAGTGCCAGCGTCCGGTTTCTTCATCCCCTGCGGTGTCGGGAGAGCGCCTGCTGATCGGCTCATCGGACGGCTATATGTACGCGCTCGATGCACGCACCGGGCGCGAAAGTTGGAGATATGACACAGGCAGCCAGATAACATCATCGCCCCGGGTCTCTCCGGCCACCGATGCTGTCTATTTCGGGGCTGTCAACAACTACGTATATTCGCTCGATGTCAGCTCAGGGGAAGTACGCTGGCGCTACAAAACGCGGGGGCCGGTGGTTTCTTCGCCCGCCGTAGAAGATGGCATAGTGTATATAGGCTCCCTGGATCGTAAGCTGTACGCATTCGCGGTGTGACAAGTGGTCAGTGGTTAGTGACTAGAGATTAGCCATGGTTCGTAAGGCCAGGCGGTGGCTGTCGCTTACTGACCGCTGATATTAACTTGAGGAAAGTAATGTCAAAAGTAGTAATCATACATGTAATGGGGGAAGACCCGATCCTGGCCGAGGTGGAAGAGCTGCCGAAGCCTACCGATCAGTTTATTGAGTTCACCAACCCCAGACGGCGCGACGGCAAGGCTATCGCCTATGTCACAACAGGCGCTAAAGCATTCATGTATCCCTGGCACCGTCTCTCTTTCGTTGAGGTGATGACCACCGAGACGGAGCGCGAAGAGGCTATTGAGTTCTTCCGCGAAGATAGGTGACGAACAATCAGGGATTAGCACAGCGCTGGTTGAACAGCCCTAATCTCCGGCCATCAGTGTTCGAATGGGATCTTCTCTCCCGCTTCTACAGCTATCTTGAGGTGATTCTGTGGGGGCGGGTAGGGGCAGTTATACCTGGGGCTATAGGCGCATAGCGGATTGTATGCCTTGTTGAAGTCCAGCACGTACTCTACACTGCCCTCCTGCGCGGGTACATCCAGATAACGCCCCGCTCCGTACGTTTCCTTGCCCGAAGTGGCATCTCTGAATGGTACAAACAACTCGTTGAAGTCAGCAGGCGCAGGTATCATCCTGTAAGCAGTCAATCGTTGCTCCATGCCCTCGACTGAGAAGACGAATGTCCCATCTACGTGAAAATCGCGCATATCACCGATAGAAGTTTGTAATTGTACGTGCATTCCGGTGCCCGCAGCTTCTTTGTCGAGATGCGCCGAGACGCGCCACTGCTCGTTGGGAGGGTAGTATATAGGGCCTTTGAATCCAGATGGCATCTTGGCGCTGCGCCAGTTAAAGTCGCTCAGAAAGTAAGCCGCAGCCTCAACCCTCGATTGCTCGATCTCCGCAAGCCAACCCTCTTTATCAAGGTTGGTATCCATAATCCGTCACCTTTCACGCATCAGTTGCTCAGTAATCCTCGCCAGCGTCGCGCCCGCAGGCGCTTCGAGCTTCATTGTGGCTTCGGCATCTGCCCTTGTCGGCCCTATATTCAGGATATACAGTGGCTTGCCACCTTGACGAGCCGCCCGTGCCAATCTGTAGCCCGACCAGACGGTGAGCGATGAACCCACCACGAGCAGCGCATCTGCCTCTTCAACTGCCTTGAGTGCCTTTGCTGTAACCTCCGGCGGCACCGGCTCGCCGAAGAAGACGACGGCAGGTTTTACAAGGCCGCCGCACTCAGGGCAGAGCGGGATCACCACCCCTTCGCCGTCGCCCACCTCGTCAGCAGGCAACCGCAAATGTTTGTTGTCCCATTCGAGCCGCGCCTGCGTTTGGATTCGTGGCTCTCGGTAGCCACACTCAATGCACTGTACGTTGCCGTTTTCACCGTGCAGTTCGATCACGTTCAGGCTCCCGGCCAGTGTGTGCAGCCGATCTACATTTTGAGTTACCAGCGCATGCAGCAGACCTGCGTGCTCCAGGTCTGCGAGGGCGTAGTGCCCCGCGTTGGGCTGTGCATTGCGGAAGCGCCCATAGCCATTGAGGCTGCGTGCCCAGTAGCGGCGGCGCACAGCAGGGCTGCGTACAAAGTCTGCATAATAGATAGGTGAGTGGCGCGCCCAGGCGCCATTAGGGCTTCTGTAGTCCGGTATTCCCGACTCTGTGCTGATCCCCGCGCCCGTCAAAGCTACTAGGCGCGTTGCCCTGCCCAGCGCCACTGCCAGCGCCTGCACATCTGTTGCGACCTCTTCGATGCCAAACCCGCTTTCTATCTTCTCTAGCGCCATGCATTTGCTTCCTGATGCTTGCTGAGATGGAATCGTTTATATCTCAACTTTTTGCTCCGAAGGTTCCCGAGCCTGTGTGAGCCTCTGCTCGCTATGATTATATCATCCGCTCATCACCTACCTGGCTATTCTGCTATGGCAAGGCCTCACTCCAATCCTTCGCCAAGGGTGGTGAGGTCTTCCCTGTGGGAGGCTTGCTTTCACCTTTGTATAAAGAAAAGGCCCCTCCCTGTGTGGGGAGGGGCCCGGGCGGGGCGTTGCTTGCCCCGCCGCTGGATTTGTTCTGTAACCTGGCGCTTTAGGCTTCTATCTTACCGCCTCTTCTCGCCGGCTATGGCCCGCCTCCTCAGGTACCACCCGACGCCCATCACCAGGAGCGATGTGCCCAGTACGAGAGAGAGGATCAACTGCATCAGTGTCTTCTGTCCGGTTACAGGCATTGGCTGACCTGCTGCCTGCTCTACTGGGGACGATGACGATGTGTTGTTTGGCCCTTCGAGTGGCAGTGTGCCCACTACCAGAGTTGGCGTCTCAACAGGGGCTTGCGGCACGCTTGGCGGCAGGACTTCTGTTGTTGCCGTCGGCGCTGAGGGTGCTACTGTTGCAGGCAAGACCTCTGATATAGGTGTAGATGTAGCGGAAGGCACATTAGTAGGCGGGCCGCCTGTGACCACTGTGGCTGTCGCTGTTTCCGTTGCCCCCGCTCCAGGGGTGTTAGTCGCAGTCGCTGTGCCGATAACTGCTGTATTGGTGGCTGTGGCTGTGCCGCTGACTGCTGTGTTAGTAGGCCCGGTCACAGGTGTAGAAGTATCGGTCGGCCTGGATTCAGGAGTGTTAGTCGCTGTGCCACTGACTGCTGTGTTGGTGGCTGTGGCTGTGCCACTGACTGCTGTGTTAGTTGCAGTTGCTGTAGCAGGCGTGCCGGTGTTGGTCGGGGCCACGGTCGCGGTGTTAGTCGCAACTACAGTTACAGTGCCTGTGGCTGTTGCCGAAGGCGTCTGCGCTACTGTTGTGCTCGAAGGA
>JADMIH010000019.1 GCA_015478675.1 Chloroflexota bacterium
TCGAGCAGTGTTGGCACCTGGCCTACAACTCGCCCCCTATCTGAAATGCACCCCCGAACAACACCCAAGTTGACATGCCAATATACTCCCTGTATAATAAGTGCGAAATCGCGGGAGTAACTCAGTGGTAGAGTGTCTGCCTTCCAAGCAGAATGTCGCCAGTTCGAGCCTGGTCTCCCGCTCCAACAGGCATCAGCATAGAGAAGCCCAGCCGCGCGAGGTTGGGCTTCTTTGCCGCGCAGAAACCCTAACTTGTAAGTTGCGCGGGAACTTACAACCCAGGACTCATCCCTGCAACCGAACCACCCGCTATACTTACAAAGTAAGCATGAGGGTGAGGCCCCTCACTCTCATGCGCCAATTGTTGCAGCGCCTGACGCATCTACGTAAGAACCTCGAAACATAGCTTCAGCCCCGATGTTCCAATCCAGCGAACAGCAACCGGAATAAACCATTGCAATCGTATCCCACACTGCTCTGGCTCCCCGCCATCCGGCCACTTAGCTGCCGCGAACTGGCCGGATGGCAGATGCCTGGGCACAACCTGCGGCGGTATACTAAGATAAAAAGCGGAGACCACCCTGGATAAGACTAAAGTAAAAACGAGAGAGAAAATATGCAGCAAGGAATGAGCGGCGGCTCCCCGGCGTGGGGCAGGCATGGAGGAAGGAGGCCTTTCCCTCCCCCCGGGAACAATATAGAGAAAGAAGCCGAGGCCAACCAGAACCGCTTCGCAGATTGGAAGCGCAACGCGCGGGCAGCCATATCCGGTGTGCCTCGCGCCATGAAGATCGTCTGGGAGTCGCACAAAGGCTTTACAGTAGCGCTGGCCCTGCTCGCCGTCATATCCGGTATCGTGCCCACTGCCACCGCCTGGATCAGCAAATTGCTGATAGATGCTGTTGTGCTGGCTATCACAAAAGGGAACAATCAGGCGCACATCGGCAGCGTGGTGCTGTTGGTGCTCGCCCAGTTCGGTCTCTACGTAGGGAGTTCCCTTCTACAGACCGTCAAGAATATTAACCAGCAAGCCCTTCAAGAACTTACAGCCAATCGTGTCCAGCTAATGTTGATGCAGCATGCTAATCGCCTCGACCTGAGCTTCTTCGAGAATCCTGCATTCTACGACACATTGCAGCAAGCGCAGCGCGAGGCCACATACCGCCCCACCTCAATGGTAAGCCAGACCTTTGACCTTGCGCGCTCCTTCATTACTTTCCTCAGTATGATCGCCCTCATAGCAGGGCTGGGCTGGGGCGTGGCCGTGCTGGCTCTCCTCTCTCCTATACCCAGTTTCATCGCAAGCTCTCGCTACGGCTGGCAGGGCTACAGGCTCTCACGCTGGCAGTCGCCGGACCGCAGGCGCATGGCCTATTTCCTGGACCTGCTTACCAAGGACTCCTACAACAAGGAAATCAAGCTTTTCGGCCTGGGAGACCACTTTATCGAGCGTTGGAGGGAGATCGCCAGCCGATTTTACACGGAAAACAGGTCGCTGGTGAAACGCCGCTACCTCGTGGGCTTTGCCTGGGGCAGCCTGACCACAATAGTGACCAGTGGCACCTATCTGTACGTAGCTTTGCAAGCCATCGCGGGCACTCTCACCCTCGGCAGCCTCACTTTGTATACGCAGGCTGTAAGCGCAGTGCAGTCGAGCCTGGGGAGCATCCTCAGCGGCCTCTCGGATATGTACGAGAACAATCTCTACCTCACCAATCTCTACGACTTCCTGGATTACGAGCCTGCAATCAAGAGCTTACCGGATGCCCGCCGAGTAGAGTTGCCACTAAAAGAAGGCGTAGAGTTTCGCGATGTCACTTTCACCTACCCTGGCAAGAGTGAGCCTGCTCTACAGCACGTCAGCTTTGTGATACACCCTGGTGAAGCAGTAGCCCTGGTTGGACAGAATGGCGCGGGCAAGACCACCATAGTCAAGCTCCTCACTCGCCTCTACGACCCTGACGAGGGGCAAATCTTCCTTGATGGGCATGACCTTCGAGAATACGACCTTGAGAGCCTGCACGCGGCGATAGGTGTAATCTTCCAGGATTACGTCACCTATTTCTTCAGCGCCCGCGACAACATAGGGGTTGGCAGGCTGCCGGAGATGGAGAACCGGGAGATGGTGGAGCAATCAGCTGGGAAGAGCGGCGCTGATGGTGTGATCCAGCGCCTCCCCAACGGCTATGACACGACGCTGGGCAGGTGGTTCGATGAAGGTTATCAGCTATCTGGTGGCGAGTGGCAGAAGGTGGCCCTTGCTCGCGCCTTCATGCGGGATGCGGAAATCCTTATCCTTGATGAGCCGACAGCCAGCCTGGATGCGCGCGCCGAGTACGAAATTTTCGCCAGGATGAAGGAGTTGACACGCGGCAAGATGGCTGTCTTTATCAGCCATCGCTTCAGCACGGTGCGCCTCGCCGACCGCATCTTCGTCCTTGAAAATGGCACCCTCATTGAGGACGGCAGCCACACGGAACTGCTCGCGCGCGACGGCTCTTACGCCGAGCTATTCAATTTGCAAGCGGCAGCCTACAGGTAGGGCCGGCGCTAACAGTTGGGCGGCACGGCCCCCGCCCCTTTGCTTATGGGAGCATTCGTGGGCATTCCCGCTACACACGCTTCGTAACCCCTGATCGTTATCGTGCTGAGGTAAGACACTTTAGGACACCTCCCCACGCGCGGGCGAGATCCTCTACCGGCTGGGGAAGAGACGGATGAAATTTGCTAAGGCGTCGAGCAAGGGCTGTATTTTCCCCTCCTCTATGCCGTTGGGGTGAGGAACCAGTGTGAGGATCTTTTCCACGGCGGGTTTCATCTCGTCGAATGCTTGCTGCCCTTCCTCTAATGTCGCGAAATAGCGCGTGTGAGCCAGCCAGCCGTAGACTGCGCACGTTACGGCTACAGGTATGATGGGGCAGTTATCTTCAAGGGTAATACGCGCTCCACCCGGGTTAGCCTCATCCCGCACGATAGCCCCTAACTCCGCTCCCTCCTCTCCGATGCTGCGCCCACCGGCGAAGGGCAGCCAGAAGACGTTTGTTGCCCAATTGCTCACGGCGACTTCCCGTCAAAGCAAAGGCGCAGGCGATGCAGCGACTCGTTGGTCAGCCCCTGTATTTCCCTGTTGAAGAGCGGCCACAGAGCCGATCCTACCCCCATGAAGAGGCCACCGAAGCTATTGCCCAGTTTGTAGTCTATGGTCAGAGTGACCCGGCTTGAGGGAGGCTCCCCTGCTGCTTCCTCTATTTCCCAGGTGCTGCGACTCGTCACTGCCCCTTCGCTGACGCTGACCAGGCGGCGGGGAGGCGAGTAAGCGATCACGCGGTTGTGGACATGTAAAGGGATCCCGTGAAAGTGGCCGCGCAACTCCACATTCGCGCCCAGGCCGCGCTCTACGTCGCTGACGAGCCTCGCCGAGGTAAATTGAGGTTGGAGGAGGGGTATATTGTGATAGTCGGCGATGAAGCTGAATATAGCACAGCTACTAGCATGCACAACCGCACTCGCACGAACAGTAGGCATAGCTCTATAGTTCCCTCACAACTTACCCCTGGCGGAATGGTGCCGCACCATTATCGCCGCCAATATGCCCGCAACAAGGGAAAGCGCTACGAACACCGCAACAGCCACCGCGACTATAGCATTCGACAACATGCCCGTAAACAGGCCAGCAACTCCACTGCTTTGAGGAGCGCTGAGCTGGGCTGCCGGGCTGAGCGAGCCTATTTTATATGGGAGTGAGGTGCGCCACTCTTTGTCAAGCTCATCGACAGTTATCCCAAGCCCCAGTTGCAACGCCTCATCATAGGTCACCCCATTGTGGAAGGCGGCGATTGTACGGGCAAATTTCTGCGGCCCGTAGCGGTCATCAGTGAGAATAAAGTCAACTGCGCTGCGGCTCTCCGCGTATGACAGAAGGGCGGTTTTCTCGTCAGCGCCGAATGAGCCGGAGAGCGCCTTGAGAGGCACCAGGCTGCCCTCCTCTGCTGCTTTCTTGAGTGATGCGGCTTCCTGAGGATCGCTCGATTGCTGATTACGCATCGCCAACCCTTCATCGAGCCAGGCGGGAGGCGAATTATAGGGGTTAAGAGTTGCCTGGTAAAGCGCCAGATGGCTTAGTTCGTGCGGTACAACCCGTTTTATCTCCGTATCGGCGTCACTGTCATCGGCAATCGCCGAGATCACCAGCGACAGTTCGGGAAAGGCCTTGCCACCCACCCACTCCGGGATATTCCTGGGGAGCGCGTCGAGCAAGTCGCTCTGTGTAGGATAAACCCAAATATCGGCGGGGCGTTTCAAGGCGGCCTGGATCTCACTCTGCAAGCGGTCGAGCGTGCTGGAAGCAACGGCAAGCAGTTCTTTGCCGAAGGCTTGATCCCCCTCATACCAGTGCACCGATACTCGCCTTTGAGCGTCAGCAAGGCTCTGCCACCGGTAGCGGCCATCCACTAAGGTAAAGGTCCTGGCGGCGGTGTCCACACTTAACCCATCTGTGGAGGTTAGCGTCCAGTAATAAGTCACCTGCGCGCCGAGAGGTATGTAGTCCGTTCCCAGGTCAATGGTGACGTTCAGGCTGAGGTCGCTGGCTGGGCGGGCGATGCTTGCCTGCACGTCTGAGGTTACGGCCTCACCTACCAGGCTGTAGTTGAGCGCGGCTCGTTGCGCCTCAAAGCCGCGCGCTTGCAGCGAGAAGTCAATGTTATCGGGGAAGTTAGCGCGCACACTTTGCACATCCACTATCAGGCCAAAAGGTGAGCTATACCGGCTCCCAGTGAGGTCATCAGCGCTTCCAGCAGCGTAGACCAGGCCGCTCCGAAGGGCATAGATAAGCCCTATCAGGGCAAAGAGAGATAGCAGCCTGCGGCTACGCAGAAACCAGCACGACGACCAGGGCTGTTGCGCGGCCTTTATGCTCTGATTTTCCATCTGAGGTAAGCTTCTATAAAGCCGTCTATGTTGCCGTCGAGCACCGAGGCGGGGTTGGTGTCTTCGTAGCCTGTGCGGTGGTCTTTTACCAGATTATAAGGGTGAAGCACATAAGAGCGTATCTGGCTGCCCCAGCCTGCCGAGACGTGCTCGCCTTTGAGCCGGGCCTGCTCTTCTGCGCGGCGCGCTTCTTCTATCTCCCAGAGGCGGGCGCGGAGGATACGCAGCGCGGTCTCGCGGTTCTGAAGTTGGCTTCGCTCGTTCTGACATGTGACCACTATGCCGGTGGGCAGATGGCGCAGGCGCACCGCTGTCGAGGTCTTATTGACGTTTTGCCCGCCCGCTCCCGTCGCCCGGTAGAAATCTTCCTCTACCTCGTCCATATTTAACTCTAACTCCCCTTCATCCTCTAACTCCGGTAGCACTTCCACAAGAGCAAAAGAGGTATGGCGGCGATGAGAGGAGTCGAAGGGCGAGAGGCGCACAAGACGATGTGCGCCCGCTTCGGCGCGAGCATAGCCGTAGACATTGACGCCTTTGATAAGGATCGTGGCGCTCTTTATCCCGGCTTCATCGCCTTGCGTGAAGTCGAGTACCTCCGTGCCATAGCCGCGCTCTTCAGCCCAGCGCGTGTACATGCGAAGGAGCATCTCGGCCCAATCCTGGGCCTCCGTGCCGCCTTCACGAGCATGAACTGAGAGTATGGCGTTGCTGACATCGTGAGGGCTGTTGAGCATCAGCGAAAGCTCGATGCTGCTCAGCTCATGCCGCAAGCGGGAGACGTCTCCCTCGATCTCAACCAGGACGCCTTCATCTCCCTCAGCTATGGCAAGCTGGAAGAGGTCGTCAAGGTCGTCAATGCGGCGGATAAGGCTGCGCCACTGGTCAACTTGCCCTTGAACGTTGGTGAGGCGGCGCATCGCCACCTGCGCAGCGTGCTGGTCTTCCCAGAAGGTGGGCTGCTGAGACTCCTCGCTGAGCCGAGCTATCTCAGCTTCTTTGGTGGGCAAGTCAAAGACGCACCTTTATATCGTGGATGCGGGTGCTGAGGTCCTTTATCGCCTCAGCAAGATTTTCGGTTGAACCGGAAGTGATAGACATGTTAGAATCCAGCCTCACATATGAATTATTCCTGCTTTGTGACGAAGCAAGTATACAGTATTAGCAGGTGCACAAGCCGTGCTATGCACCGGGGCTTGGCTGTAACAGAAGTATAGCACCCAGCTAACCTGCAACGCAATGGACGAGAGATAGCAGGCCGCGAGCCAAAGGGCACAGGGGAGTAAAAGGCTCTTTGACAATGCGGCCTGCCCAGAGCAGCCCACTTCACACCCGGCGGCACCCGCCCTGCACAGCACTAATGCACAGTTGGTTGCATTTTATTGTGTCACCAAGGCGCAACCCATCATGCAGGCATGATGGGGGAAGAAAAGGACCGCTGTGGACGCGTGACACAGTCCTCCCAGCGTGTCTCGAAGCCAACTCGGTCCCACTGTAAGTTACGTCATGGGGTTACGAGTTGTGTGCATGCCTCAATTTAGAGGCAAGGGCCATTGCTGATTGGTCCCCTTCGGCTTGACACTGCTGTGCGTGTACCATATAATCACAGTGAGAAATTATCTCTATATGAGGCAAGCTGAAGGGGGGGATTACAGAGTGGCTGAAGTTACAGTCGGCGACAATGAGAGCTTCGAGAATGCGCTACGGCGTTTCAACAAGAAAGTACAGCAGGATGGCATCCTGGCTGAAGCTCGCCGTCGCGAATATTACGAAAAGCCGAGCGTGTTGCGCAAGCGGAAAGAAGCCGCCCGCCGCCGCAAAGCTATGCTTAAATCCTCCCGTTAAAGAACCGTACTGCGTACTGCGTACTGCGTGACGGCGAGTGGAGAGTTGGCTCTTTAGCCTTCCACCCGGGAAGTTACCTGTTACGCAGTACGCAATAGTTATTTCTATGACCCTCAAAGACCAGTTGATGCGCGATTTGCAGGACGCGATGCGTAGCGGAGATGAGCTACGCAAGTCCACTATACGCATGGCGCGCTCTGCTATTAAGAACACCGAAATAGAGCGGCTGGCCGAGCTTGACGACGCGGGCGTGCAGAATGTGCTCCGCAAGGAGATCAAGCAGCGCCGCGAGTCGGCGGAGGAATATGAGCGGGCAAAGAGGATAGACCTGTCGGACCGAGAGAATGCTGAGGCTGCGCTTCTTGAAGCCTACTTACCCAAACAGATGTCCGAAGCCGAGATAGAAGAGCAGGTGCGCGCAGTCATTAGCGAGCTTGGAGCTACAGGCCCCAGCGACATCGGCAAAGTGATGCCTGCCGTTCTATCGCGCACAAAAGGATTAGCCGAAGGCCGCTTGGTGAACCGTGTGGTCACTCGCCTGTTGAACGAAGCGTAAAGTAGGCTCTGTTATCGGTCCTGGTGCAAGGTTCAGGCCCGGCAGTTCGCGAACTGCGTAGTTCATAGCTCAGATTTCTTGTCCATAAGCGTTACTCTTTACCTTTATACCGGGCACGGAGCAGAGTGTCCTGGCGAATTGCCGGGTCTTATAACAGCGCCTACCTGATGCATAACCACAGCTTCAGCCACCGACGTTAAAGCCGGCACTCCTCACTCACTATGGACAATGTGCAGCGCCCCAAAGAACCGAACGGGCATGAGAGCAACAGCTTTGCCATGCGGGGTAATGACGCGCCGCGCGATGCCGCCCCTCCACAGACGGCGCCGCCCTCACAAAAGAGTGGCCGGCGTATGCGCCTTCCCTTCGCTTCACGCCCCGTAAGCCCTCTGTCTGGCGAGACCGAACAGTACGTAGGCACCGAGCGCCACATCATACTCTCAGGCATAATCCTAACTCTAGTGCTCAGCTTCATAATGACCGCTTCCCTTCTGCCGGGCCAGGCAGGTGTGGAACCGGGAATGCCCGCCGCACAGGACGTTTTCTCTCCTACCTATTTGCGCTATGAGTCGAAGGTGCTCACCGATAAGGCTCGCGCCGATGCAGCCGCCGACCCTGCCAACGAGGTGTGGGTGCAGGATTCGACCGTCGTGCAGCAACAACGCGCCCTCTTGTTGAGGAACCTATCGGCCCTCAACAATCTGCGTAACGGCATGACGAGCGATCCCCAGCGGGAGGGCAGCCCGATAACGAGCTTGCGCGGCATTACCTTGACCCAGAGCACTCTGCAGATGCTTATCGCCCTTCCTGACACCGACTACAGCTACTGGCGTGACACCGCTGTAACAGGAGGCTTCGATAGAGTAATGCGCGACCGTCGCCTCGCTACAGAAGGTGACGTGCAAGCTGCGCGTGCGAACCTGCCCAACCTTCTTGTTCCCTCGCTAAGCGCAGAGCAAAAAACTGCTGCTGTAGCTTTCATTTCGCCGTTGCTCAAAGTGAATGTGCACCTCGATGAAGAGCAGACGAGCCAGGCCCGCGATGCTGCGGCGGCAGCCGTCAAGCCTGTGGCGCAAACGGTGCAGAAGGGCGAGGCTATACTGCGGCAGGGTGAGATCGTAACTCCCGAAGCTGTTGAAAAGATGCAGGAGGCGGGCCTCCTCAGTCGCAGTATCTCGGTACAAAGCGTGCTGGGCACCAGCGCCATGATAGCGCTGCTCATGTTGCTGCTGCACCTCTATCTCTTCAGGTATACACCCCAGGTGTGGCACAGGCAAAAGCAGCTCCTCCTTGTGGCTCTCATGCTCATCGCGACCATAGCCGCAGCGCGACTCTTTCTGCCGGGGCACGGGCTTCTACCCTATATGCTCCCTCTAGCTGCCGTTTCGATGTTGATCGCTGTGCTGCTTAACCCCAATCTGGCAGTTGTAGTAACCTTTGTTCTTTCTATTCTCCTGGGGATTATTGTGAGTAGCGGCCTCTCTATGGACCTGCCGATTTACTACTTTGTTGGGGGTCTGACGGGGATATTCAGTCTCACCAGAGTAGAAAAGGTAAGCACATTTGCCCGTGCAGGCGTCTTCATTGCCGTCGCCTCGTTTGTTTCAGCAATTGCTTTCAAGGTAGTCACAGGGAGCCTGCTCGACTGGTCGGTAGTGGAGTCGCTGGCCCTTGCGGCAACTTTCAACGGCGGGGTGTCGGCTTCTATTACATACGCTACTTTCTCTCTCCTGGGCACAATTTTCGGTATAACCACGCCACTTCAGCTAATGGAGCTTGCCCACCCCGATCAGCCTTTGCTGCGGCGCTTGATGCGTGAAGCGCCCGGTACTTACCACCACTCGCTAGTGGTAAGCAACCTGGCCGAGCGCGCCGCTGAGATGGTAGACGCCGATGCCCTGCTGACACGCGTATCAGCTTATTACCACGACATCGGCAAGGTTGTCCGCCCTTACTATTTTATAGATAACCAGTCCGGTATGAGCAATATACATGATGAGCTAAGCCCACGCGACAGCGCCCGTATCATAGCCGAACATGTGCGCGATGGGGTGCGCCTGGGCCAGAAACACAAACTCCCCAGGCGCGTGCTCGATGCTATCCCTCAACATCATGGCACCATGCTCATCAAGTATTTCTACTACAAAGCACTCAAAGCAGACCCATCTATTAACCAGGAGGATTTCCGCTACCCAGGGCCAAAGCCTCAGACCAAAGAGACCGCCATCCTCATGCTGGCCGATGGAGTAGAGGCGGCTGTACGCGCAATGGCGCAAAGCGGTGCACTGGACAAGCCTCCGGTGAGCGGCAGCGATGCTACCGAAAGCCCTGCCCTTTATAATGATACCTCGATCCTTCCGGACGACGTGGTGGCTAACGCGGTACACAAGATTATCAGCGAGCGGATAGAGGACGGCCAGCTTGACGAGTGCGACCTCACAGTGCGCGATCTAGCGCGCATAGAGGAAGCCTTTGTCAGCATGCTGCGCGGCATATACCACCCACGCGTGGCATATCCCGAAGCGCCCAGCAAGGCTGACACCTCAGCAGCCCCCACCGAGTCTGAAGCAACAGCGCAAAACAGCCGCAATGGGAACGGCTCCACGCTGGTTGCCAACGGCGCGGAACGGCAGCAGACCCCTGACGAGCAACCCTTGACTACCGGACGCTGATCCTTGTGACAGACGTTCACCTTGAAGGAGCAGCTATGCAAGACAGTTCGGGTATGCAGGTAAATACCGACAGCGGGTCGGACTACCTCATAACTGTGCAGATAGAAGATGCTTACGCCGGCAAGTTGGATGCTGACAGTGTGCACCGCCTCGCCCTCGGCGTGCTACACGAAGAAGAGGTGCCTGGCCCTATGGAGATGGGGGTGCTGATTACCACTGATGACGAGGTGCATGCGCTCAATTTGCAGTACCTGGGGCATGACTACCAGACTGACGTGATCTCATTCAGCATGGCCGATGAGGAGGGTGGCACGCCTTTCGTGACGCCTGAGGAGCGTCCTGCTTATCTGGGTGATGTTGTTATCTCATACGACCGCGCCGCAGAGCAGGCCCCCGACTACGGGCATAGCACAGAGGCTGAAGTTTATACTCTGTTGATACATGGCATGCTTCACCTGTTGGGCTACGATGACCAAGAGGATATTCCCCGTGAGAAGATGCACGCCCGGCAGGACGACCTGCTGCGGATAATTGGCTCCAGATTCTAGCTGTTGGGGAGAATATTGGAGCACCACCTCGAACCCCAGGAGCCGGAATCCACCACGCAGAGCGCAGACCGCGCGGGCAACCTCGTCGCCAGCTTTGGCTACGCGTTCGCGGGCCTTTTCTACTGCTTCCGCACCCAGCGCAACTTTCGCATACATCTCTCCATAGCAATAATTGCTGCCATTATAGGCCTGCTCCTCGGCTTGTCCCCTGCCGAATGGGCGATTCTCGCCGTTACGGTGGTGCTGGTGCTGACCGCTGAGATGGTAAATACGATGGTCGAGGCGCTGGTAGACCTTGTCACCGTGAACTATCACCCGCTTGCGAAAGTAGCCAAGGACGTGGCGGCGGGGATAGTGCTCCTGACGGCTATTGGCGCTGTGGTGATTGGGCTGTTGATATTCTTGCCGAAGCTGCTTTTGGCGCTAAGGTGATGGCAAAGAGCTATAACTCACCGCTCCGCTCGGTATCTACCCCATACTTGTGATGATTAGCATTTCGGTATCTACCTGATGAAAATCCTTGTGCTTGCTCCTCAGTGGCCTGACCCACCACGCCAAGGGGCTGCTATACGTAACTTTCATATTCTTCTTTATCTGGCACAGAAGCATGAGGTAAGCCTCCTTACCTTCTTGCCCGACGGCGTGCCTCAAGGCAAGGTAGACAGATCTCGCCTTGAGGCACTTTGTAGCCTGGCAGAGGCGCTTCCTCTGCCTGCCAGATCTACAGCACGCAGGCTACAGACGCTCGCCACCTCGCCTTTGCCCGATATGGCATGGCGGCTGCATTCTCAAGCAATGCAGCAGAGGGTGCGCGACCTGTGCAGTCGAAAGAGCTTCGATGCTATCCACGTAGAAGGCATAGAGATGGCCCCTTACGGCTTACTGTCGAGGGGAAGGCGAAAGAATAGCGGCCCGCAGCTTGTTTATGATGCTCATAATGCCGAATACCTGTTGCAACGCCGAGCGTTCACCACCGACCTTGCTCAACCGCACAGAGTTGCCGGAGCGCTATATTCGCTCGTGCAGTGGCGGCGGCTGCGGAGCTTCGAGAGGCGTCTTTGCCTGGCGAGTAAGCACGTGCTTGCTGTCTCACAAGCCGATGCGACTGCCCTTGCTCGCTTGTCGCCTCGCATGGCTCAACGTATAACTTTGCTTCCCAACGGCGTTGACCTTGCATACTGGTCGAGAGAGGCGGTATTTGACCAAATAGCGCCTCTGAAAGCTGATACCCTGGTATTTGATGGGAGTATGGACTTCAGGCCGAACGTTGACGCTGTTACATGGTTCGCAGAAGAGGTGTGGCCCCGCATCAAGGCCCAAAGGCCGCAGAGTGAGTTCTATATAGTTGGGCGCAACCCATTGTCCGCTGTAGAAGCCCTTGGCCGCTTGCCGGGGATTACGGTAACGGGCGCGGTGCTCGATACGCGGCCCTGGGTGGCGGGGGCCACTCTATATGTAGCGCCAATACGCATGGGGGGCGGGGTACGCTTGAAGGTGTTGCAGGCGATGGCGATGGGCTGCGCCATAGTCTCTACCCCGATGGGCGCTGAAGGGATCGACGTTCAGCCCAACCGTGAGATGCTGCTGGCGCGATCTGCCTCTGATTTCGCCGCTTCTGTGTTGCGGCTCCTGGGCGATGTGCCGCGCCGCCAAAGGCTCGGTAGGGCTGCACACCAGCTGGCGGCGAGCCGTTACGCATGGGAGGTGCTGCTCCCTGTACTGGATGGGGTCTATACAAGCCGGCCAGGTGAATGTTAGCACCAGGTTCCCTCTTTTTATCAGGGTTGTGCTTCTCTATCCTTTGTGGCTTTTAGAGAAAACATCAGAGGTATAACTTTGCTTTGTCCTTCCAGTCTCCACCAGCCGTCATCTCCTTTCTGCATGAAGGGAAAGGATTTGATAACCGAAAAAGGGAACTCGTGCAGGAACTCGACTTGCAATCCGGCTGAAATGAGCGAGTTGATTACATCGCTTATGCTATGATTCCAGGCATATTCTACAGCGTGATAGTCAGCGTTGCGGTCGGCATAGGAGCCTTGTGTCTCGAACTTCAGCGGCTCATCGAAGTGAAAGTAAGGGTAAAGAACCTTCAGCTCCTGGGCTTCTGCCGAGTCATCGAATATCCATGCGAATGGGTGAAACTCAACTATGTAGAAGGTGCCGCCAGGCTTGAGGAAGCGGCCCACAATCTGGCCCCACTGCTCGATATTCGCCAGCCAACCCAGCACCCCATACGACGTAAAGATAATGTCAAACTGGCCGGAAAGCGCGCCGGAAAGCTCGTAAATGTCTGAGCAGATAAACGTCGCCGGGATAGCGAGTTCCGCGCTCAGTGAGCGTGCCAGCTTGATCGCCTTCTCCGACCAGTCTACTCCCGTAACAGAGGCACCCAGCCTCGCCCAGGAGAGGGTGTCTTTCCCGAAGTGACATTGCAAATGGAGCAACGACTTGCCTCTTACCTCGCCAAGCTCTTCCAACTCGAGGGAATGCAAACTGGACCTGCCTGCCCTGAAAGCTGCAAGATCATAGCTCGCCGACTTCTCATGTATCTCGGTCCAATCATTCCACAGCTTCAGATTAGCTTCTCGGTACTCGTCCAATATCTGCTCCCTGGTGCATTGAGTAGAAGGTAACTCACTATGTTTCATTTCATAGAAAGGGCCAGGCTAAAGAGAAGTATCGCGGCGACGATGGCTCCAACTGCCACAAAGCGCCAGTTGCGCTGGGCGGCATACGTGATTATGGCGGTTAGCAAAGTAACTGCGGGGGTAGCCAGCAAGAATAGCACGCCCATGTTGAGGAGCGCAAGCGGGTTGCCTGCTGATAGCTCCAGCAGTAACCTCTGCAACGGTATCTGTGTTGAAACTGACTGCTGCCCACCGGGCATTCCCGCTGCTAACCACCAGAGCAGACCGAGGCTCATCGAGGCAAAGCTGAGGTACATGCCCGTGCGCAGCGCCCTGCCGACCCAGATGTAAGTCTCTTTATCCAAAGGTTCTATTTCTCTCAAAACAGTTCCCTAGCCGATGATAAGCCTTATGCCAACCAGCGTTAAGGCCGCCGCCAGCCCACGCACGATCCATTGGCCTTTGACCCGGTGGGAGAGTTCCCCACCTATCTGCGCTCCGATTACGGCTCCGACCGACATAGATATAGCCTCACCTAACCTCACATTGCCATTGAAGAGCTGCACAATCGTACCTGTAGCAGTCGAGAAGACCAGCACAAAGTGTGAGGTGGCGGTTGCCACATGCGCCGGGAAGTCGAACAGAGTTACTAACGCGGGCACATGGATGATGCCCCCTCCTATCCCCAGGATACTCGACATGAAGCCCACGCCGAAGCTGAGTAATATACCCCAGCCTTTGGGGAAACCGTAGTCAAAGGCCTGCCCCCTGGCATCCACTATGTGGCGCACCGTCCAACCCCAACCGCGCAGCCCCTCTGGACGCGCAGTGCTTGCATTGTGGCTCTCCGGCTTGCCTGGCCTCAGCATCAGATAAGAGGATACGATCACCAGCACGATCCCAAATATTATGTTGAAGACCCTCCCACTCAGTAGCTGGACCAGGTAAGAGCCGATGACAGCTCCAGGAATAGTGGCGGCGGCGAACTGCAAACCTGTACGGATGTCAACGCGTTTCTGCCTCAGGTAGGAGGCCGAACCGCTGGCGGCGTTGGCAGTCACCACGAAGAGCGACGTAGCCACCGCCTGTTGGTGCGGCCACCCTAGCCCAAGCACCAGCACAGGCACAACGATGAACCCTCCGCCCGCCCCAATGAGCGTGCCGTAAGCGCCTACAGCCAGGCCAAATACCACGAAAGCAACAACTGCCACCCAATCCATACGCCCTCCGGGTTGACGAGAGGCGAACTCGTGAAGCGTAAAACGCGACCTATCACCTACTGCGTATCGCGCAAGTTGAAGATAAAGATGCACCACCCATAATGCTTCACGAGTCCGCTATTTACCCGCCACCGCATATATGCCAACGGCTTGCAGGGCCATCAGCGCAGCGATTACTACGGCTACCCAGCCGAATATCAATCTCAGGCGAGCATTCGGGGTGCGTGGCACCAGCCATGCGCCGAGACGCGCTCCGAGGAAGACAAACAACGTAACTGGTACTACGAGCAGCGGGTTTATATCGCCACGAGCGTAGCGCACAAAGGCTGCGCTCGTGGCGGTGATGCCTATCATAAAGTTGCTGGTGCCTGTTGACACTTTGAGGGGCACCTTCATCAGCAGGTTCATCACAGGCATCTGGATGATACCCCCGCCCACACCGAGTAAACCCGCCATCACACCCGCCAGGGCATTTACGCCCATCCCCGCCGCGACCCTGCGCGGCGCGTAAAACTCGGTCTTGCCCGTCGCGGCGTCGTGGTATGTCCCCTCAAGGCCCAGCGTTGATGGAGGTATATTCTCCTCCAATGGCACCGTTACTCGCTTTCCTCTGCCACCTCTCAACATTGTGATCGCTGTGTAGACTAGCAGCGCCGAGAAAAGCCCTTTCAACACCTGATCCGGCAGGATCGAGGCGATAAGTGAACTTACAAGGGCAGCGAATGCAGTTGAGATGAGAAGGAGCAATCCGAGCCTGATATTGGTGAGGCGGCTCCGCACGTAAGTTGAAGCGCCGGAGATAGAGGTTGCCACCACCGCCACATTGCTCGTGCCCAGGGCAGGATGGGTTGGTATGCCGAAGAGCAACACAAGGGCCGGCACCACAAAGACCCCGCCCCCCAGCCCCAGAAGCGCGCCAAGCATCCCAGCGCCAAAGCCGGTCACAGCCAGGCCAAAGTAGAAGATAGCGTCCATGCGCCTTATTCTATCCAACTGCGCGTCTCTTCACAAGGTCGTGACCCTGCCGGCCAGTACAGGGTCTTTCCCCTCAGCACGTAGCGTCACAGCTTTCCACCTGGCTCGTTTAACTTCCTGATGCTTCAGTTTCAGGGCTCGGAGATATAGATGTCGCTGTCCGAAGACGTTATCCGCGAGCAAGTTATAGAGCGGCCTGGGAGATATGCCAGCCGCGTTCGCTGGATAGCGGTTATTTACTTTGTGTTGAATATCATCTCACTGGTGATAATAGCTATTATCGCCTGGAAGATCCGCTTTTTTATTACCCTCGCGCAACGGAGCAACGTAGAAACTCTCACAATTGCGATCATTTTTGTCCTTGCGCTCTATTATCTGGTTGCAACTTTTCGCGGCTTCGTCGGCGCGCTCCGCATCCTCTGGCTCAATTCGCCTGCGCTGATGGCACGCACTGACAAAGACCGTCAAGCTGTTGAGCGGCGCAAGCACTCAGCTCTGAAGATCGGAGGTGATAGCAAGGCTGTTTACCTCGACAAGGCTGTATGCGTCGAGGGCAAGGAGGGCGAGCCTATCATATGGCAGGTGGGCGACGACGCGGGTAAGCTGGGCGAATTAGCGCTCGACGGAGTGAGAGTAACGTACTATCCTCTCAAAGAAGGGATGAGCAACAGCCTCTTTGAGTACCTGGCCAGCCAGGTAGAGCAGGCTATGCAGAAGCGCGACCTTGAGGCAAAGCTGCAAATCACCCAGTGGTCGAGCATAGATGCAGATGAGGCTAGCGCCTACTACAGCATGGTGCAAGCTTTTCGCAACCTGGAGAAGCAGCTTGATAAGGGGGTTGTCTGGCCTACTGTGACAATTACTCAGGAGGACGTTGCCGGGGTTCAGGAGAAGATCCGCGATCTCACGCCTGCCCTACGCAACGAGTCGTTCCTCCCCGACCTTGAGTTTGCCGTCGAGTATAATGTTCCTGTGATACCGGAGCCTCTCGGCTTTGTACGGCTTACCCGTAACGACAACCGCGCCGATCCGGTCTTTACGATGGGCTGCGCTGTCTCTGCGATGCTTATTGTGATGCTTGTGCTTACCCTCTTTATCTTGCTGCCACCCTGGCTGCCCTCCAAGTAGCTTTATGAAACAACGCTTGCTATCTCTAACTTTCTTGCTTCTCACGACCATGCTGGCTACAGGCTGCATTCTTGGTCCCAGACCTGTGCTGCAAAGCTATCAAGCCGTGCCGCCCCCCCAGGGATCTGATCAGCCTTTCAAGGTGGAAGCTGTGGTGCAAAATCAAGGCCCCGGCAGCGGGCAGGTGGCGGTAGTGGTCAACCTGAAGAACAAGCAAACAGGTGAGACGATTGCGCAGGATGAAAAAGATGTTTCTCTTGAGAAAGATGAGACTCAGCGCCTCACCTTCAGCCTTGACCTGCCTCCCTCGGCCAAAGGTCTCGACCCCAAGAACATAATTGTGGATGTGCAAGCCCATTACCCCATAGAGTAGGTATAATAGCAATGGTTGCCAGTTGCCAATGACAGTTCGAGAAGCCATGACAGAAGATGCCGCGGGGATAGCCAGGGTGCACGTGGATAGCTGGCGCACGACTTACAGAGGTATCGTCTCTGATGACTACCTTGACTCGCTCTCTTATGAGGCGCGAGAGAGCTATTGGCACAATGTGCTTAGCAACCCGAGCTACAAAGGCTTTGTCTATGTCGCAGACGATGAGGCCGGGCATATAGCAGGCTTCGCGGCTGGCGGCCCCGCCGAAACGCCTGATCCTCTTCATGAAGGCGAGTTGTACGTGATTTACATCCTTCAAGAGCACCAGGGCAAGGGTCTGGGCCGCAAGCTTGTCTCAGCGATAGCTAGCAGGCTGTTGCAGGCAGAGATACGCTCGATGAAGGTGTGGGTGATCGCCAACAACCCATTTCGCGCGTTCTACGAGCGGTTGGGCGGGAGAGAGTTAGCCCAGCAAGAGTTTGAGATTGGCGGTGTTACACTAACCGAAGTAGCCTACGGATGGCCTGATGTAAGGAGGATGATATGAGCAACGATTCGGTAGAGGATGCAGCGAGACGCATTGACAGCTACATAGAAGAACTCTGTTCTTCAAACGATGAGGCGTTGTCGTCCGCACTTGAGAATATGGAGCGCAACGGCCTACCGCATATCAACGTGTCGGCCAACGAAGGTAAACTGCTATACATGCTGGTGAAGCTAAGCGGGGCAACCCGTGTGCTGGAGATAGGCACCCTGGGGGGCTACAGTACGATCTGGATGGCCCGCGCTCTCCCTGCCGGTGGCCGTTTGCTGACGCTGGAGTACGAACCCAGGCACGCCGCCGTGGCGCACGCCAACATCGTGCGTGCAGGGCTGTCGGATCGCATAGAAGTGCGGCTAGGCGCGGCGTTGGATTTACTGCCGGAGATCGAGCGCAGCAGCGAAGGGCCTTTCGACCTCTTCTTTATAGACGCAGACAAGGAAAACTATCCAGGCTACCTGGAGTGGGCTATCAAGCTCTCGCGCCCCGGCAGCGTAATTCTCAGCGACAATCTGATCCGCAACGGCTCGGTGATAAACCCACCGCCCGATGACCCCATAGCCGTTGTCATAAACAAATACAACCGTGAGCTTGCTACCAACCCTCAGCTTGAGACGATCATATTGCCCATCATAAGAGAGAACACCGACGGCCTCGGCATCACCATCGTCAAAGCGCCGCCTGCTTCTTAGCCAGGCTACGCAACAACGCATGATAACAGACTCTCTGCGCTCCATACAACAAAGCCGGCTTTCAGTGTGCCCTCTCGGCTTTGTTATTCTTCTGCGTTCAGAACTGACAAAGGATAGGTCGTTTGCCAAAGGCCCACTTTGAACTGGCCCAGGCTGCGTAAGGTGGGAAGTAAGCCTATGAAAATGAAGTGACTGCACAGCAGCTTGCCCGCCAAATATCAGAATCAAGGGAGAGGCTTACCTGTAGCAGGTATGTATCCTCTCCCTCGTATTCCTCTCGCGCCCAAAAAGAGCGTGAAGCAGTGAGGAATAAAGCGGCCAGGTACTGTAGCTTGTGTCTCCAGTATCTAATAGCCTGCTTGGTCCTATTATAGCACCCCTTTGCAACCCCAAAGCCCGGCCGAGGTTAGCAGAATATGAAAGGGGAAAACTGCTACTGGATGCCAAGCCCCAGGATCAGGGCCGTGCTAACTATTATCAGCACGATCAGCGAGCCGCTCACGGCCATAGCGATAGGCCGTCCCACTTTGCGCACCACCCGCACATCTACCCCCAGACCCAGCGCCGCCATTGCGACCACCGTGAGCCACCGCGAGGTCTCACGCAATGGGTCGGCAATTTCAACAGGCAGCAAACCAATAGACCTGGCGCTAGCGAGCACTATAAAGCCTACGATAAACCAGGGCACCAGCCTGCTTATAGATAATCGTCCCGCTGGCTCTGGCCTGCGGAAGCGGAGAGCGAAAAAGAGAACTACTGGACCTAGCATCAGCACGCGCACCAGCTTCACCAGCGTACCCACCTGACCGCTCAACGTGCTCACAGGAAAAGTAGCAGCCAGCACCTGAGGCACAGCGTAAACAGTCATCCCCGCCAGAACGCCATACTGGTAGAAGCTAAAGTTCAGCACGGGGATCAGCAAAGGCAATCCGAGCACCAACACTACGCCCACCACAGCTGTCAAGGCTATAGAAGAAGCAACATCCTGCGCCTCCGCACCTATTACCGGGGCCATAGCAGCTATAGCCGAGTTGCCGCATATCGAGTTGCCGCAGGCTACAAGTATCGCCAGTTTGGGGTTTAATCCCAGGATCCGGCCTATAGTCATGCTCGCGGCAATGCCCACCATAACTACCAGCACTATCGCCAGTACCAGCGGTATGCCCGCTTTAAGGAGCACAGGCAGGCTGATAGAAGCGCCCAGTAGCACTATAGCCACTTCTAGAATCTCTTTCGCCGAAAAAGCGATACCGGGCATCCAGCGAGCGTCTGGCTTCCAGAAGGTCCGTAGCGCCATTCCAAGCAAAATAGCCACGACTATGGCTTCGATTATCGCCTGGCCCAGCGTCTGCTCCTCCACCAACTGAACACCCCATGAAAGTAGAGCTATGCCCGCTGAAAGGGCAAGACCCGGTAGATACCTGGCGATAGACACGCTCCGCTCCTGAGCGGCAGGCTTTTGGGCAACAGACACAAACTACTCCTTAAAAGTCTCTGCCGCGGCTTCTGCATGGTCTGTGCCGCAATAGAAGAATTAACTCCATCTTCGGGTCAACTAGACAACCCGATTTCTACGCCTTCTGTTCAGAGATAGTTTTGGGATTGCTACACTCCTATTCTGAACATTAGCAAAGCGGTAAATGTTTAGAATAGGGGTGCAGTGGTGTCCCCTCCCCCTCACCCCCAACCATCTCTCCCTTCATGCGAGAAGAGCTGTATCCCTGTGCACTCACCATGAGTAAAGCCCCCTCTCCCCTTGTGGGAGAGGGGGTTGGGGGTGAGGGTAGTTGGGGGTGAGGGTAGTTGGGGGTAGCGGCACGCCCGCGCATATGCCCCAAGAAGGTTGCTCCACCTCAACTCTGAACGCTTACCCCAACGGCCTTCTTTGGAGCACAACACCACCTCCATGCTATAATAGGCAGCGCTTATGACAAGTTTCTCGGCAAGAAGTATCACAAAGCGACACCGCAAAGGGGAGTATAAATTGCCTATTTACCCATATAAGGGCGTGCAACCCACAATTGGCAAAGGCTGCTACATCGCGCCAACTGCCACGCTAATTGGCGGCGTGACGATAGAGGACGACGCCAGCGTCTGGTTCGGAGCCGTACTGCGCGGCGATGTGTCGCCGATCGTGGTAGGCGAGAGGAGCAATATTCAGGACGGTACAGTCATACATGGAGAGGCAGGCTGCCCGACTATTATAGGCGCAGATGTTACGGTGGGACACAGCGCGATTGTGCATGCTGCTGTGGTAGGCGACAGGGTGCTGGTAGGTATGGGCGCGCTGCTTCTAAGCCGCTGCCGTATAGGAGCAGATACAATCATAGGCGCACGCGCACTCGTCACAGAAGAGATAGAGATACCGGGGGGCAACCTCGTGCTCGGCATGCCTGCGCGGGTCAAGCGTGCGCTTACTTCTACCGAGCGCGAGGGCATTTTGCGCTCCGCACAACGCTATGTGGAGTATGCCTCCCACTATATGGGCACAGATAAAGCGGGGTGAGGAGAAAATGCCGAAGTAAAAAGGCCCGCGCAACTCCGGCAGCGGAGCCGGAAGCTCCTTTCTGCCGAGTGGGCCTGCATGCCTAAAGGAGCAAGGAATTAGTTGTGCTCAGAGGCGGCTGCGGAAGCTACCCCCGGCAGGAAAGACGCAGGCAAAGCTTGTCGCGCCATCAGGAAGAGACCGAGCAGCAAGGCTGTGCCTGTCCCAACTGCAATGCTGGCTAAGACGAGCTGGGCCAGACCTGATGCCAGACCGAGCACGGCGCGGCCCAATAGCACCAGTACCACACCGCCGATAGCTCCCATCAGGCCGCCCGTGCCTGATAGCACTCCCACAAACGCTACACCTAGAAAGAAACGCTGATAACGATGCAGTAAGCGTGCCATCCTTTTGCCACCTTCACATGAGTAGATTATATCTCTTCTCGCGCCCGTGGAAGAGCATTTGAGTAGTTGAAGCAGCAGTGGGCAGGTATCTAGAGGCTTCATGGCACTTGCTGACAATGCCCACATAAAGCAAGCAGTGTGCCATCTTTGCCTCTGTGGGCTATCTGGATAGTACCGTATATAGCCCAAAATAAAGGATGATTAGCGAAACGTGAGGGATTATGGATATAGTCTCTTTAGCCCCATGCCCCATGCCCCATGTCCCATGCCGCATACTATGTACTGTGCATAGTAACCGTTCGTCACTCACCCTACCTCCTCACGTTTCATCCTTGCAGGTGCTCTCTATCTGTACAAAATGGGCCTGCGTGTATAGAATATAGCATGAAGAAAGAGGTTGTGGATAAAGTTCGGGAGCGGGTGAGGATACGGCGCGAGGGCGGGCCCGAGGCAGTGGGCGAGCGTGAAACCTGGTCATGTGATGAGATTCCTCCTGAGCTTTTCTATATCGGCCTGGAGCAATTCAACCATGGCGAATATTTCGAGCAGCACGAGTCGCTGGAAGAAATCTGGGTCATGGAGCCTCGCTCTATACGTTGTCTATACCAGGGCATATTGAAGATAGGGGTCGGTTTTTACAAGCTGCGCCTGGGCAACTACAGAGGCACGATCAACCACATAAGCGGTGGCATGGCGTATCTGCAACGCTTTGAGGATGGGTGCCTGGGAGTTGAGGTCGCCCAACTGGTACGCGAAGCCGAGCAGGTGCGCCGCAAGGTGGTGGAGCTAGGCCCTGAGAGAATGGGCGAGTTCGACCTGAGCACGCTTCCGAAAGTGCATTACGTTCGCCGCATAGCTGAAGGTTTATAAATCTTGCAGGAACTCTCGCGCCAGCCTCTCGGCGCTTTCCCTGTCGCCCTTCGCCAGCGCACCATCCAGCACCAGCCCCAGCAGGTACTCCTTCACACGCCCTATCCAGGGTCCCGGCTGGCCGCCGAAGATGCGCATGAGGTCGTTGCCATCGAGGGGACTTGTGAGCTTTTCTACATCCTCTTGCGCCTTGAGCTCTTCGCAACGCTCATAGAGAGCATCTACTCTTGCCAGGGCAGCGGCCACACGCTGCGCCCTCTGCGAGGTAATATCGGCGCGCGACAGGGCAAAGAGACGCTCGGTGACAGGGGCAGTCTCGCGCAGGAAGCGGCGTATAGCGCCATCAGTCCAGCTCGGCTCATAAACCCCTATCCGCAGGTGCTCAGCGACGAGTTGAGCCACCTGGCTGACAACTTCCTCGGGTCTGCGCAGACGCACCAGTATATCGTGAGCCATGCGCGAACCTACTTTATCATGCCCCAGAAAGTGTACTTCGCCAGCTACTATGCCATAAGTAGCAGGTTTGGCAATGTCGTGCAACAGCGCGGCCCAGCGCAAAATTAGATCAGGCGCTGTGCGGTCTAGCACCTTCAATGTATGAGGATATACCTCTTTGTAGTGCAGTGGCCCTTTTTCCATCTCGTGCATCTCCAACATCTCAGGCACCGTGTACGCTAACAACTCGAGATTATCAAGACTGTTTATACCTTCGCTGGGGACCGGCGCCAGCAGCAGCCTGTCCATTTCGGCCCCTACTCTCTCACGGGCCACGCCATTCAGGAGGTGCGCACGGCCGCGGATCGCCTCCTTTGTCTCCTGATCAATGAAGAATTGCAGCTCTGCCGCCAGCCTCACCGCCCGTAACATCCGCAGTGGGTCTTCCCTGAACCTTTCTTCAGGATTGCCTACAGCACGCAGCGAGTGGTGCCTTATGTCAAGTTGCCCGTCAAAAGGGTCATATAACTCGCCTGTATGCAGGTCGCGGGCAATTGCGTTGATGGTAAAGTCGCGGTGAGAGAGATCAGCGTTCAGAGCCGCAAGAGAGTCGCCCTGCGCTACCCCGTCCTGAGCGCGGAAAGTAGTTACCTCAACGGTAACATCGCCAACAATCGCCCCTACTGTGCCGAACTTCTCGCCAATCGCGTAGAGGGCGTCAGGCTCGGAGGCGTAGAGCAGCGACTTGATAGCTTCGACAGGCGCAGCGGTAGCCAGGTCAACGTCGTGTATGGGGCGACCCATGAGGCTATCACGCACGCTGCCGCCCACCAGATAAAGACGGTACCCGGTGCGTGCCGCGTTGCCCGCGAATCTATCCAAAAAGCTATCAAGGTTGCTCAAAAGGTTACTGAACAAGCAAAATGAACTATTGGTCTCTTCGTACATTGGAAAGGCTAAGAGCCAGGGGCCAGGGGCTGCTCCCTCATCCCTAGTACAGCTCCAAAGAGCCCGCACCGCCCCTCCTCGGCGCGATGCGAGAAGAACATATCGCTATTACAGGCTGTGCAGACCCTTTCTACAGAGATTCGCTCAGACGTTACCCCTGCATCAATCAGGGCGAGGCGTATTGCCTCCCATAGATTGAAATAGACGGAGCCTTGCACCGCCGTCAGGAGCGGTGTGGGGCCCTCCCAGGCACCGTAGAAGTTGGCTTCCACAGCATCTACCACATTCTGGCCGACAGCATAGCAGCAAGGGCCTATCCCCGGGCCGACAGCTACAACCAGATCAGAGGGTACGGTGCCAAAGCAGCGCGACATCTCACCAACCACATTAGCCGCTATGCGCCCAACGGTGCCCCTCCAGCCGGAGTGCGCCAGCCCTATCGCCTGCCGCAATGGGTCGTAAAAGAAGATAGGCGGGCAATCAGCAGAGAGCGCCAGCAGGTACAGCCCTCTCGCATCGGTAATCATCGCATCAGCGCCCTGGATGCTGGGCGACGCGACGCTCATCCCACGCCCCTCATCAGCAGGTCCCACGCGGGCCACCACCGTCTGATGTACTTGCTGGCAGCCCACCATCTTATCAAGCGAGATGCCCAGTCGCTCGGCCAAGCTGCGCCTGTTCGCCAGCGCATCTGACTGGTCGGGAGGGTGCTCAGGACTACCCCGGCGTGCGCTCAGGTTCCAGTAAGCGCCCTCCGGCGAGCGTCGCGTCGAGATTGCGTGTACCAACTCCTGATAGGGGTCCAGCGCGGCTATCCTGTAGACACCTCGCTCCACAGGCAAAATGGTAGCAGTCAAAGCTTTATCCACGCGATCTAAGTTGATCAGCGAAGTCATCCTGTAAAGCCTCGCTCTCGCCGACGGGCGCTCCGGCGCCGCCTTCATCTCCCTCATAGTTACTAACGAACTGGTGATTTGTAAGCGATGGGAAGTATATCTCTATGCCATACTCCGAGGCGACCCCAAGGGGATCGCTCACCTCGGCCAGGATGTCGTCAATGAGGGTGTCCATAGTCTCATCAGAGCCGGAGGCGTGGGTTCGCGCAAAGCCGGTGGCATACTCCTGCCAGATCAAGAGGGTGCCTATTATCTGGTCCTCAAGATAGTGCAATTCTATCTTGCCTATATTTACGGCTTCACCATTCTCGTCCGGGTGGTCCCCGTCAAATATGGAGAGGGCCTCTGAGTAAGGCGTTCGCGCAATGCGCTTTAACTTAAGGTTCATTTTGCTCCTTTGGATGGACGTGAAATAGGCTCGTATTGCGTAGTGTGAGGGACTATGAATATAGCTTCTCTAACCTCAACTCCGTACCTGCTCGTACCTGCTCGTACCTGCTCGTACCTGCGCAAAACGCCATAGCGCTACTTATCACCTTTCATCTTCACCTTTCAGGCGTCTACTTCGCCTGGTCGCCTACAACACCCAGGATTATCTGGTCTATGACCTCTTCTACCGGAGCCTTGTCATCAGTGAAGACGAGCGCGCCTGGGGTGGGCTTTACCTCCCTTATGTTGCCTCTCTGCAAGCTGGCGTCGAATACTTGCTTTAGCAGCGGCTGGTCCACCCGAGCGGCGTTCTCAGCGAAGTTGCTTAGCTGCGTCGGCTTATTAGTGCCCACTACCATGCTGTTGCCCAGGGTGGGCACATCAATCACATAAACGCTTGGGTAAACTTGCAGCATTGTATTGGCGAGGGCGTCCACTAATCGCGTATCGGTGGCTGTGCGCCCCGCGTTGATCATCGCCACGCCGTCAGGTGTGAGGCGGTCGCGCACCTCTTGGAAGAACTCTTTGGTGGTGAGTTGAAAGGGTATATAGGGCTGGCGGTAAGCGTCTATGCCGATAATGGTCCACTGCTTATTCTTGCCGTCGGTTTGCAAATAAGCGCGCCCGTCCTGCTCATGTGTGGTGACGTTTTTCAATGCAGAGAGGCCGAAGTAGCGATTCCCCACATCCACTATCTCAGGGTCTATTTCCACGCCATCCACAGGTAGAGGCCCATACGCGGCGGTAAACTCGCGCGCCGCCGTGCCAGCCGCCGAGCCTATCATCGCCATGCTTTTCACAGCAGAGGGTAGAAAGTTCTTGTTGAAATAAGGAGCTACGAGCCAGTAGTCCCACGGGCCGCCCGTCAACACGCTATTGGGGTTGTAAATCGAGTGTATCGCATGCCCTTCATTGAGCATCAGCGATACCTGATCGCCCTGCTTCACCACCTGTATATAGTTGTAAGCCGACTCTTTCTCGAAGATGAGCTGGCCCATAGCGGGGGGCTTGACGAAGCCGCGCGGTGCGAAGAATGCCAACGCAAGTACCACAGCAAGCAAGCCAAGATAAAGCACGGCGGGCCGGGTAATCTGGGCGACAAGCAAACCCACTATCGAGAATACAAGAAGTACAACAGATGCTGTGTAGAGAGTAGCAGCGGTGCCGATATAGGGTATCAGGAAGAAGACCGGGATAAAGGTGCCAAGTATGCTGCCGAGTGTAGAAAGGGCCGACACCGCGCCCGCTGTGCCCCCGGCGGAGCTAACGTCCGAGCTACGCAAACGTATAGCGAAGGGTGACACGAAGCCGAGCAAGACGAGTGGCACCGAAAATAGAATGATCACGCCGATCAGCGAGCCGTAAAATATCCCCACTGAGACTTCTGCGAAGCCCGTGAGCGACCAGCTTAGTATAGGCTTTGAAAGAAGAGGAATAAGGCCCACAGCGAAGCCTGCCACAGCGGTAATGCCGTAAAGCACAGATGCCCTGGGAAAGCGGTCGGCGAGGCGGCCACCCAGCCAGTAGCCGAGAGTAAGGTATATCATCACAAGGCCAATCAGGTTGGCCCAGATGAACAAGGAAGTGCCAAAATATGGGGCCAGCAGGCGGGAGGCCGACATCTCGACGGTCATCACTACCGCGCCGCCCGTAAAGACAAGCGCCAGCAAGAGGAGCCGAGCAGCGCGTGTGCGCTCGATAACGCCCGCGATGGGCACAGCCTGCGAGACTCCAGAGGATTGATTTTCAGCAGTAGTAGCCAAGTTCATGCTCCATAATATAATAAGCGGGCGCAACGCACCCCGCCCGCTTATTATACCTTGCATGAGAGTTAGGCGGCAAGCAACCCGGTAAGAGCACTCCTTTTCCTGAGAAAGGGAACTTAACCATTATCAAAACAAAGAAGAGCACCTCCCCGCTTGCAGGGAGGTGCTTGGCTAGGGTCTTGCCCTGCCAGACGGTAGATGCTATTGATAATACCCACTCCTGAAAGCTTCCCGGAGTGGAGCGGCTAGCTTATCGGCTGGGGCCGCAGCAGCCCGGGAAGAAGGTGTTGGCATCTATCTTCGCAGTCTGAGCGCGAGTTGCGTTGTTATTCACCCTGAAGTAGGGCATATTTCCCGAACCGCATGGCTCGCCTGGCCCACCACACGGGTAGCCGCTCATCACGCCACGAGACGCAAGCCTGTTTACATAAGCGTAGAAGGTGCTGGCCGGCGGCACATCCTGGAATATCTGCGCGCCCGGATCGTTACTGTATCCGGCGGTATTGGAGACAATTTTGGAGATCTGCCCCCTGGTGGCGTTATTGCCCGGCCTGAAGTAGGGCAGGTTGCCTGGCGGCAGACACGGTTCACTAGTGCCCCCGCATGCGTAGCCACCCATGAAGCCCCGGCGCGACAGCCTGTTGACATACGGGAAGAAGGGGCTGCTGGGAGGCACGTCCTGGTAGATCTGCGAACCGGCAGTTTCGGTGAAGCCCGCCGAGTTGGAGACTATCTTAGAAAGCTGCCCGCGTGTAACGTTGTTGTTCGGCCTGAAGGTGGTGTCATTGTAGCCGCTGACGATCCCCCGGCAGGCAAGATAATAGATGTAGTCATAGCCGAAATCGCCCTGCTGCACATCGCTGAATGCACCGCACAAAGACCTGTGCGGGCTGAAGAGGTCTGTATCGCCAACAGTAACGTTGCCGGTTGTAGGCACAGTCAAGTTCCACTGGAGGCCTGCGCCGGAGTCATGCAGGGTGTCACTGATGATGGTGTTGTCGAAGCCTGCCCCTGGCCCTGTCGTATCGCCTATGCGGTCCCAGATAGTGCCATAGTAGGACTCCATATAGGCATTGGCGGGCGTGGTAGGCACAAACTGCTGGTAGAGGACGGTGCCATTGGTGCGAGTAAAGTAATCGCCGACGCCGCCCGTTGAAGGATCGTAATAGCCAAAACCTGAGTCGCTGCCCGCAGTATACAGGTCCGCCGCGTGGAAGAGTGTGGCAGTAAGAGGCTGTGTGCCGCCCACCTGAGAAAGGGAGAACTGGAGCGCAACAAACTCTGCGCCGTTCACGTAAGTAGCGCGCTGTGTGAGGCGCAATGGGGTGTTAGGCACACTGTTCACAGTGGTTATTACATAGGGGTTTGAAGGCGTGCCAGCACCGCTCAATGTGTTGCTGACCGCCGTGTACTGATTCGTTGGACGGCCGGCAGGCACCTGACCTGGGCCGTAGACGGTGGTGGTGCCACCCACATTTACCCAGAGGTAAACGCCCTCTGCGTCCTGACCGAAGAACTGGTACTCACCTGGGTTGCGGTAGCGAATATTCATTCGCGTATTGTCTTCAACAGTGATGGTAAGAGGAAAGCTGTTAATTGTCTGGTTGGCATTGGGCGAATCAGGCCGCTGAACGGGCAGAGGCTTAGCTTTTGAGGGTGATTGCGCCCATGCGCCCGCACCACTTGCAATGAGCAGCGCCACAACAGCCAGCATCCCCAGCAGCGCCGCGAAGACTGCCGGGGCCGTGCCTATCTCTGAACGAGTTTTCATCTATGTTGCTCCTTTCTACTTGCAATTACTTGGTTCCAGCATCAACACTTTGCAGAAGCCATACGCGCTTGCGTCGCGCTCGGCCTTACACTCGCATTGCAACCTTCAACGATCTGTAAATCGTCACTCGTTGAGTACACACTACAAGTTGGTGGCTTCGGTTGCCGGAGGCGCTCAGGGTAATATATAACGGTATGTAGATGCTGTCAATGAAGATGCCGCCCACGTACTCAAGCAGACATCTTCGCCACCCGCTTACTCCATTCTTATAGCACGTATAGAAGACCTGCGCATCAGTAAGAATACTTAGATAAGGATTAGATAACAACTCCTTCTAACCCTATTCTGGAACACTAAAAAGTGCTCAGAATAACTCATGACTCTACGGGCCACCAACTGGCAATGAAAATATGCCCTCAGCGGGCTATTTTCAGAAGAATAGGGGCGGAGGGGTATCCCCTCCCCTCGCCTGCCCTCACCCCCATTCCCACACATGGGAGAAGAGTTGTATCCTCTGGCACTCCCCAGCAATAAAGCCCCCTCTCCCCTTGTGGGAGAGGGGCATGGGGTGAGGGCGGGTGGCGGCGCACAGCTACTCCTTGAAGACTGCTCCACCCCAACTCCTCTAAAAATGCGAAGGGTAGTAGTATAAAGGGGTGCTAAATCACTCGTATTTTCATTCGTAATGGTGGCCCGCAGGGTCATGCCTTACTCTGAACTCTTACTCCGCCATTGGGCTTGCCCGGCATCGCCCGCCTATGGTATTATATCCTGCCTCACCACGAGATGATTTACACTCGTGACGGGCCAAACTTTTTGTGCGTCACGAGAGAGGCTATTAGATGAATCACAGCGTGGTAAGCCAACAGGATCAGTTAGGCAATGGTAAGCCGGCGACGCTCATAGTTGGGCAGTCAGGCGGGCCTACTGCGGTGATTAACTCTTCGCTGGTGGGAGTGTTGCGCGAGGCACGGGCGCAGGGCATCAGACGTGTCTATGGCATGCGATATGGAATCAAAGGTCTGCTTACAGGCGACCTCGTTGACCTGAGCAGTCTATCAGCCGAAGTGTTGCCTACTCTCCAGCAGACGCCGTCGGCAGCCCTGGGAGCGTGCAGGCACCACCTTACCGATGCCGACATCCCTCTCTGCCTGGCGACCCTTCAGGAGCATGGCGTTCAATACATGGTATACATCGGCGGTAATGACTCCGCAGACACCTCGCACCGCATCGCCCAGGCAGCGATGGAGGCGAATATAGACCTCAGGGTGATCGCGATCCCCAAGACAATTGACAACGACTTGCCCGTCACGGATCACTGCCCCGGCTACGGCTCTGCGGCGCGCTATATAGCTATTGCTACTCTTGAAACCACCCTAGACACGAAAGCCATGCCTGATATATACCCGGTGAAGATACTCGAAACGATGGGGAGGCATGCTGGGTGGCTCACCGCAGCCGCCGCTCTTGCCCGCACAACAGGCTGGGATACCCCGCACCTCATCTACATCCCGGAGTGCCCCAAGGACCTGGAGGAGATAATGAACGAGGTCCAAGCTCTTTATCGCGAAAAGGGGCACGTAGTAATTGCTATGTCGGAAAATGTCAGGTGCAAGGACGGAAGGCCTCTCACGGTGGCCGCGATGGAAGCGCTAAATAGCGGCCAGGACGGGGGCGGCCCCCGCATAGAGCCGAGCTTTGTCGACTCGTTCGGTCACTCATATTACCGAGGCGTGGGAACAGGCGCGGTGTTGAGCCAGCTAATCACCAAGAGGCTGGATTTGCGGGCGCGCGTAGACCAGCCGGGGACTTTGCAGAGAATGTCGCAGGCTCATCAGAGCGAGGTAGACCTGATTGAGGCGGAAGAATGCGGGCGCGCCGCAGTACGCGGGGCACTCTCCGGCACAACCGACCAGATGGTGATCCTCGAGCGCGCACAGTCGCCAACATACCGATGCACAATCGGCATGGAGCAGCTGGAAAAGATTGCAAACGTAGAAAAGCGCATGCCTTCTGACATGATAGATAAAGATGCGAACTTTGTCACACAGGCTTTCCTCGACTACGCGCTGCCCTTGATCGGTGGCCCACTTCCTCAATATGTCGAGTTGCAAACGTGAAAGGTGAGGAGTATTGCTTAGCTATTGGGAGGCTCTACCAATATGGAGATCAAGAAGGTCGGCGTCGTTGGCGCTGGAACTATGGGCAACGGGATCGCGCAGGTATTCGCGACATCGGGTATAGACGTCAGGATGCGCGACGTGGGGCAGGCGCAGCTAGATAAGGGATTGGCCGCTATCCAAAAAAGCCTCGGTAAGTTCGTGGAGAAAGGCAAGTTGTCAGCAGCTGCCTGCGAAGCTGCTCTACAGCGTATCACGGCCACCACCGAGCTTGCCGACCTTGCCGATTGCGAGCTCGTAGTAGAAGCGATCTTCGAGAACTTCGATGCCAAGGCCGCAGCATTCCGCGAGCTTGACGCACTGCTCAAGCCCGATGCTATACTGGCCTCTAACACCTCCTCAATTGACATCACGCGGCTGGCCGCAGTCACAGGTAGAGCTGATCGATTTATAGGTATGCACTTCTTCAATCCTGTGCCGCTCATGTCCCTGGTGGAGATCATACGCGGCCTGGCAACCGGCGATGAAACCTACTCGCAGGTGCGCGAGCTGGCGGTGCGCCTGGGCAAAACACCCGTCGAAGTAAAAGATTATCCCGGCTTCGTTTCCAACAGAGTGCTGATGCCGATGATCAACGAAGCAATCTTCGCGCTGTACGAAGGCGTAGCATCGAAGGAAGATATAGACACCGTGATGAAGCTGGGGATGAACCACCCCATGGGTCCGCTTACTCTGGCCGACTTCATTGGCCTCGATGTCTGCCTGGATATACTCAAGGTGCTTTACGATGGCTTCAAAGACCCCAAGTACCGCCCCGCGCCGCTCCTGGTAAAGATGGTGCAGGCAGGCAGACTGGGCAGGAAGAGCGGCGAAGGCTTCTACAAGTACTAGAAGAGGTAAAACAATGGAGTTTGGACTGACAGAAGAGCAGAGAATAATCCAGCAGACGGCCAGGGATTTCGCCGACGAGCAGCTTGCGCCTCTCGCCGCTGACTATGACAGGTCAGAAGAGTGGACCGCGCCGCAAGTAAAGATGCTCGGCGAGATGGGCTTCCTGGGGATGATGGTGCCGGAAGAATACGGCGGGTCGGGCCTGGATACAATCTCTTATGTTATGGCTATGGAGGAGGTGAGTCGAGCGTGCGCCTCTACATCAGTCACTATGACAGTGCAAAACTCGCTCGTTTGCTGGCCTATTGAGCATTTCGGAAACGAGGAGCAAAAGCAGAGATACCTACCCGGCCTGGCAAGCGGTAAGCTAATCGGCTGTTATGCGCTCTCTGAGCCTGCCGCAGGTTCTGACCCGGCATCCATGGCTACCACAGCAGTGGATGATGGCGACGGCTACGTGCTCAATGGCTCAAAGATCTTCATCTCTAATGGTGGCGTGGCTCAAGTGGCGATAGTCTGGGCGCAAACCGACCGTGATCTGAAGCACAAAGGGATAACGTGCTTTATCGTTGACACTGATACCCCGGGCTTCATGGTGGGCGCTGAGGAAAAGAAGCTGGGGATACGAGGCTCCAACACAGTGGAACTTCACTTCGAAAAGTGCCGAGTACCTAAAGCCAACATTCTCGGCCAGGTGGGAGAGGGCTTTAAGATAGCCATGCAAACGCTGGATGGAGGGCGCATAGGCATCGCTGCGCAGGCTGTAGGCATAGGGCAGGCCTGCATTGACGCCGCAGTTAAGTATTCTCACCAGCGCCAGGCGTTCGGCAAGCCTCTCGCTGAGATCGAGGCGATACAGATCAAGATAGCTGATATGGCTATGGAAGTGCAGGCATCACGACTGCTAACTTACCATGCGGCATGGATGAAAGACCAGGGGGTGCGCTTCACCAAACAGGCGGCGATGGCGAAACTTCACGCTTCCGAGGCCGCGAACACAGCCGCAACTATGGCCGTGCAAATCCACGGCGGCTACGGCTACCTGCGAGACTTCCCGGTAGAGCGACTCTTCCGCGATGCCCGCATTACCGAAATCTACGAAGGCACATCTGAAATCCAGCGTCTGGTGATCAGCAGCATGACACTGAAAGAGGGCCGCCTCAAGATCGAGTGAGGAAATAACGTTACGCGCAAGCAAATAACCCGGCTGCCTTTCTCAGGTAGCCGGGTTATTTGTTGTTGTCTGGAAGCTTATTAGCCCCTTTAGATAAGCCTCCCACGTCTACTTGCCCAGCTTGAGCTTGCGGGCCGCTTTGCGAGCCTTAAGCCACTGAAGGCGATTTGCCGACGCGGAAATCCTCTCTCGATGAAGCTCACGAGCCATCAGCTCAAGCGCATAGTAGTTGTAGTTCATCCTTTTGTCCTCCTCCCAACTTTCCTTGTCAGACCGTTAGATCTACATCTATATTCTACTGGCTTTTCTCGCCTGAGACATCGGAGCAGAGAGGTAGTTAACGGCAAGCGCAAGGCTGAGCTTTCCGGACTAAAACTCGGCCTTACGACAGCATATTACCCTGCTAAAGGCGTACACAGCGCGACGGGTGGGGCTGAGGATATCTGAACCCTCCACAAAAAGGTGTCCTGGGCTGGGTTGGCCGCAAAGGGCGAGGTACAAAAAAACCTGCAACATCTTTGCAGGAGGAGCTTGCTTATGAGATTTGTTGCGGGGCTTTCAACGGTTGAGGCTGTTTGCTGAGGCTAACCTGACTGCGTTTATAAGCTGCTTGTAAGGAATACCCTTCTCCAGAAATAAATCTACACCCGCCGCCTTCGCTACTGATCGTTCGCCTTCATCATCATAAAGTGTAAGGCCCACGACCGATAATGCCAGCCTCTTTTCTGTGATTTCCGCAACCGCGTCAAAGTTGTCGCAGCAGCGCATATCGAGGTCAACCAGAACGACATCAGGCCGTGTCCGGCGAGCGGTTTTTATCATCTCGCAATCATCGGCGGCCTCACCCACGACACGAATGTGAGGGTCAAGCTCAAGCATTGTCTTCAGGCAAGAGCGAAGGGCCGCGTGGTCGCCGGCTATGAGAACGCGAACGGGGGCCGCGACAGGGGATGGTACATAGCCACTATGAGGGACAAGACGCGCCAGGCGTTGCGCTGTGCCGTAATCAATGTGCGCAGGCATAAAGCGCGCATTCAATATCGTAGAGCAGCATCCCCCATGGTACAACATCTAGGAGGGCTCCCCGCTAGCAGTTTTAAACACCTGAAAAGATATGCCTAGAAAACTCATAGTCGACTCGAAACCGGAAGCTCCAGTAATCAATATAAATAATATCACAAAAAATGCCGCTTGTCACGGGGCAAGGGGTCTTACTTTTCCCTCAGTCTTTAGATGTAGCTGAGGTAAGGCGGGGCCAGATGTCTATCACTCCACTATTTTCTGGCGCAAAGCATAAACAGCAGCCTGCGTGCGGTCGGAGAGATGCAGCTTCTGTAGTATATTGCTCACGTGGGTCTTTACGGTCTTTTCGCTCAACACCAGGTCCTCGGATATCTCTTTGTTGCTCTTGCCTTGCGCTATGAGACGCAGCACCTCTAACTCTCGCTCTGTGAGGTCGTGCTTTGGCGTGCTCGGCTGAGGGTTAGTAAACTCCTGCATCAATTTCCGAGCTATCTCAGGGTCAAGCTGCGCTTCACCCTTTGATACGGTGCGTATGGCACGCACCAGCTCTTGCGGCAGCACATCCTTCATCAAGTAACCCTGCGCCCCCGCCTTTATAGAAGCAAACACCTGCTCGTCTTCGCTGAAAGAGGTAAGGACAATCACACGGGTGCTGGGAGAGAGGGCAGCTACGGCACGTGTGGCATCCACGCCATTGCCGTTAGGCATCACCAGGTCCATGAGCACTATGTCGGGCAGCAGATCCTTGACCAAGGCAACCGCTTCGTTACCGTTGGACGCTTCACCCACCACAGCCATGTCGGGCTGGAGGTCGAGATAGGTGCGTAAACCCTGCCGTACTATCGCGTGGTCGTCTACAATCAATATCGTGATCTTATCCGCCTGGCTCTCGGTGTCTACATCTGGCATAAGCTTCTCCTGTTACCTGAGGCTCAAATAGATAGCTAACGAGCGAATTTCCAATTACGGATCGCCGGCCCCTGATCCCAGGCTATCGCTCACAAGGCACTTTGGCCCGCACAATGGTCCCTGAACCTGAGGAGGCCGGCCCGATCTCAAAATGCCCACTTAACTGCTCTACGCGCTCGCGCATAGAAGTGAGGCCAAGCGTCGTCGGCTTATAAACATCCTGCTCGATCCCTACCCCATTATCTTCTATCGCCATGCTGATCCAGTCGTCTTGCGTGCTGAGAGTAACCAACGCCTCGGTCGCGTTGGCATGCTTCACCACATTATTGAGCGCCTCCTGCGCCACTCTAAAAAGAGCCTTTTCGATGTGGAGAGGGAGACGGCGCTGCCCCTTGACCTCAACGCGCACTTTGAGCCCAAAGCGGTCGCTCACCAGCTTGGCGTGCTTGGTAAGCACTGCGGCAAGCCCCTCCTGCTCCAGGTTCGCGGGGCGTAGCTCAAAGATAATGGTCCGCATATCTTTGAGCGCGGCGTTCGCTGTCTCATAGAGCACCGCTATCTGGGCACGGGCCTTTGGCGGATCGCTGTCGAAGAAGAGATTCGCGGCTTCGGCATTTAGCACCATGCTGAAGAGGGATTGAGAAAGCGAGTCATGCAGCTCACGGGCAAGGCGGTTGCGCTCTTGAAGTATATCCTGCTCACGAGAGCGATCGTAAAGACGCGCATTCTCGATGGCAATAGCTGCCTGGTTGGCGAAAGCGAGCACCGTCTGCCCGTCCTCCTCATCGTAGAAGACAGGCTGCTTTTTGTCGAGAGCTAGCGCACCTATCGCTTCATCCCTGAAGATCAGCGGCACGCCTATCCAGGAGCGCGTGGGATCATCTGGGTCTGCCACAAAGCCCGGCTCTTTCCGCACATCTTCCAGCACAACAGGCATTTTGTCGTCTAACAGCCGCCTTGTGAGCGCGTTCTGACCTGGGTCAAAGGTGATACCCACGACACCATCCGGGCGCAGAAAACCTCGGCCCGCTATGATACGCAGCCTGCCGTCAAAGAGTAGCTGGATCGAAGCACGGTCGTAGTCTACCACCTCAGCCAATTGCTCAAGAATGAGAGAGAGCAGCCTGTCCAGGTCGAGGGTTGAGGTAATCAGCGCGCTGGAGCGCACAAGAGCAGAGACCTCGCGCACCCGCCTTTCCAGTTGCAGGCGCTGCTCCTCAAGCAAGACAACTTGCTCCTGTAGGCGCGCATTCAGCGCCAGCGAGTAGAGCTTGCTGAAGCGGATTACCAACCACCTGAGCGCCGCGTCGAGCACGGCGGCCATTTGCAAAGCGACGTCGTCATAAGAGGCGTCGTCGTAAGAATCGTACTGGCATTCACGCCTGATAACGGGCAGCACGGCTTCATCCAGTAACAAGTTGCCTTCTAACATCTCCGAAATGTCAAAACCCTGAGCGGCACGCTGCTGGCAGAGATCATGCGTAAAGCCGAGCAATTCCTTGTGGGAGCCTGTGCGGAAAAGGGTGATAAGAGCAGCAATGCAAAGGCGGGTAGTCGCCTGGAGTTCAGTCACAGGTTGCTCGCGATAGTGCGAGGCTTCCATGCCGTAAAGGAGTCGCACCCAGGAGGCGACAATCTCCTCGCGGTAGCCTTCCAGCAAGTCCGCAAGCTGAGGAGAAACTATCTTCTGGTCGGTAGGTGAAGCTGCTTTAGAAGGCATGAGAATTACCGCGTGTTGCGTGTTGCATGGTGCGTAATGCGTAATGGTTGAGCATCAAATTGAGGGGCTAAAAGGCCAATTGCCCTTGCACCTCGCTCAATACGCAATGTGAATCCTTCACCGCTTTCCAGGTATACCCGGCTCGGTCATGGCAACCGGATCAAGTATGTTGTCTAGTTGGTCGGCGGAGAGGAGGCCCATCTCTAAAACTATCTGGCGCATTGGCTTACCGGTGCGGACATTCTCCTGAGCTACTTTGGCAGCGGCGCTATACCCGATGTAGGGGTTGAGGGCGGTAGCAAGGCCGTTGCTCTCCTCAACGAAGCGGCGGCACCGCTCAACGTTGGCGGTGATCCCCTCCACGCAGAACTCGGCAAAGACGTTCATGGCGTTCTTGAGAATATCCACCGACATCAGCATGTCGAAGGCCATCACAGGCATCATAACATTTAGCTCTAGCTGGCCCGCCTGCACTGCCATTGTGATAGTAGTGTCGTTGCCGATAACCTGGAAGCAGGCCATGTTCAACATCTCGGCCATCACAGGGTTCACTTTGCCGGGCATGATGGATGATCCAGGCTGCACAGGCGGCAGCACTATCTCAGCCAGGCCCGTCTGCGGCCCGGAAGAGATCAAGCGCAAGTCGTTCGCTATTCGGGTAAGCTCAACAGCAAGGAGCTTCAGAGAAGCATGTGTCTCGGCCATCGCCATCTGGCTTTCTGTCATTTCGACCAGGTTGCCCGCAGGCTCGAGAGGCAAGCCTGTGAGTTCGCTCAGCTTGGCAACCACAGCCTTCTGATAACGCGGGTCGCTATTCAACCCTGTGCCCGCTGCGGTGGCCCCTATATTCAATTCGAGAAGCGATTTAGAGGCATATTCTATTTTGCCGCGCAGCTTCGATAGCGTCACCGAGTAGGCGGTGAACTCCTGCCCCAGGCGAATCGGCACAGCATCTTGCAGGTGCGTACGCCCCGACTTGATAACTTTGTCGAACTCATTGCCTTTGTCAGCGAAAGCCTTCTGCAAGCGCTCGAGCGAAGGATACAGCCCTTTAAGCTCCATAAGCGTAGCGAGGCGCATGGCTGTCGGGAAAACATCGTTGGTAGATTGTGCCATATTGACGTGATCGTTGGGGTGAACCGGCTTGTATTCGCCGCGCTTGCCACCAAGACTTTCGTTGGCGAGGTTCGCGAGCACTTCGTTAGTGTTCATGTTGTGAGAGGTGCCCGCACCCGCTTGTATCGGATCAACACGCCACTGGTCAATAAACTCGCCGTGCAGCACTCTCTCGGCAGCAGCGATGATGGCGTTAGCACGCTTAGCGTCAAGCTGGTTCAGGTCGCGGTTCACCTCGGCTGCTGCGCGCTTCACCATGACGGTTGCGCGAACCAGCGCGGGGTGAGGCAGCAAGCCGGTTATCGGGAAGTTGCGGATTGCGCGGGCGGTTTGCGCCCCATATAGCGCCCCCGAAGGTACTCGCACGTCGCCCAGCGAATCTTTTTCAATACGATAGTCGCTATTCACGCTTGCCGAATCGTTCGTCATCCTTGACTGATCCTCCGTTGTCCTTGATGCTAAGATATATTATAGCTGATAGGGCAAGAGTGCGTCTGCTTCAGAGGGAAGCCTACACGCCTATGCGCAGTGAAGTATCTAGGGCGTGTCTGCAAAATCACAACCAGAGGAGGATAGAAGCGACAATCAGCAT
>JADMIH010000272.1 GCA_015478675.1 Chloroflexota bacterium
CACCCCTAATACCCTGTCGGGGGCTATGCCCCTGCACCCCTAATCTGAACTCTTAAAGAGAAGACACTGACCACTGACCACTATCTCCTGGCTCATACGCCGCAACCAGCATGCCAAAATAGGTTGGCGCTTGATAGGAGAGTAGCTCGCCCTTCATTGGTGTGTGGTGGATCGCACCCGCCAGCATCACAGCCTGCCAGAGGCCATCCACCTTTGCCCTATCAGCGAAATCAAGGTCAGCGTCTAGCAGGCTATCCAGAGCGCCCGCCTTGATAGTTTGCTGTATCATTGCGTCGAAGTCAGCCGATGCGGGGTCGTAGCCGTACGGGCCGTGGGCGGCATGAGCATGGCCCCAATCGGCGCTCGCCACCAGCGCCACACGCCGCCCCACCTCGGCAGCTACCTCGTCCAGCGCGATACCGAAATCATATAGCTGCTGCAACGCGACATCACGCGAAGGAGTGATGCTCACTATGGCAGGTGGCGTGGGCCAGCGTGCGCCCAGGAACCAGAGAGGCACAACAGCGCCCCAATCGAGCGGAGTGAAACAGCCGTCTCCACCGCTTGCGCCGTAGATGGCCGTTACAGTGGGCACGCTGTAGGCACTTGAGGCTCGCTCCGCGATTTGGCGGCCCAGTTCTGCATCAACGGCCATGTCCACCTCTACCTTGCCCTGACCATCTTCGCCTTGCAGTGTGCCTACAGCCCGCTCGGTAGTCATTACGCACACAGCACCCGCGACGCGCACCCCGTGAGGAGTAATCACCACAACTGTTTCGGGCTGCGTCTTCGCCATGCGGCGGCCCACCTCTTCCATCGCCTGCCGTGTGGTGGCAAAACTCAGTGCGGCATCACCCGCAAGCTCGGCAATCACTTCACCGCCATGTGGCGCAATACAGGCAAATACCAATCCAGCCACTTGCTTTACTCCTTCCGCCTTGTTAACTCTCCGTCACTCTTCGCCGAGGACGAAATTGTCTATCAAGCGGGTATTGCCAATCCTTACTGCCAGCGACGCTAACGCCTGGCGTGCATCTCCGCTGTCATCAAGCTCGCGTAGCGTTTGAGGGTCGGCCACGCTCACGTAGTCGGGGCGAGCCAACGGTTCAGCGTCCAGGGTCCGGCTCATTGCCTCGCGCAGAGCCGAGCCGCGCCTCTCGCCCTGGTTCCATAATTCGCTGACAGCCTCCAGTGACTTGTGCAGCACGAGCGCGGCCTTTCGCTCGTGCGTGCCCAGATAAATATTGCGTGACGACATCGCCAGCCCATCAGCTGCGCGCATTGTTTCGCCAACTACAATCTCCACCGGAAAGTTTAGCTCGCGCACCATCTTGCGTATGACGGCTACCTGCTGCGCGTCCTTCTGCCCGAAGTAGGCGTGGTGCGGCTGCACAATGTTGAAGAGCTTCGCCACCACGGTAGCCACCCCTCTGAAGTGTCCCAGCCTCGCGGCACCCTCAAGCACATCAGTGACTCCAAGCACATCTACATAGGTAGCATATCCTGGTGGGTACATCTCCTGAGCGTCAGGGGCGAATACCCAGTCAACGCCTGCTTGCTCAAGGAGCTTGAGGTCGCTCTCCATGTCACGCGGGTAACGGCTGAAGTCCTCATTAGGGCCAAATTGTGTCGGGTTGACGAATATGCTTACCACTACTATGTCGTCAGCGGCTCGCGCCCTCTTCACATGCGAGATGTGCCCCGCGTGCAGATAACCCATAGTGGGTATCAGCCCCACCACGCCCCCGTTCTCCACTGAGGAGCGAAGGGCACGCATTTCGGCTATTGTAGGAATTAGCTGCATGTACCCTCATAGCCAGGGTAGCGCAAAGGAGTGAGGAGAGCTACGCGCTCCCCTCCAACTTCCTTACCGAGCTAACGGCCAGCCACCGGCACGTAATCCCGTACTTCGGGGCCCACGTATTCGGCGTTAGGGCGGATAATGCGGTTATCTTGTAGTTGCTCAAGGATATGAGCCGACCACCCGGCGATGCGGCTGCACCCGAAGAGGGCAGGCATGATATCAGGCTGGAATCCCAGTGTGTACAGCAGTGGAGCCGAATAGAACTCGACGTTCGGATAGATCTTGCGTTCGCTGAAATAAGGGTGGGTATGGGAAATGTTGTCTATTTTTTGCGCTATCTCATACCACCTGGTGTTACCGCTTCGCTCGGCCACGATATGAGCGTGCTCGTTAAGCTGTGCGGCGCGGGGATCATAGGTCTTGTAGATGCGGTGGCCCATACCCATCAAGCGGCGCTTGGTCGCCAGCGCATTATCAATGAAGCTCTCAACATTGTCCACGTTGCCCACTTCAAGCATCATCTCCATAGCCTTCTGGTTAGCCCCACCGTGGGAAACACCCTTCAGCGAAGAAAGCGCTGCCACAATAGCGGAATAGTAGTCCGAGAGAGTCGAGATCACGATCTTGGCGGTGAAGGTTGAGGCGTTGAAGCTGTGCTCGGCAGCCAGTACCAGATAGGTGTTGAGGGCGCTGGAGTCTTCTTCCGGCGGCTTCTCGCCACGCACCATGTAGAGCAAGTTGGCTGCGTGTCCTAGCTCCTTATTTGGGGCGACAGGCTCTTTGCCGTTGCGCAAATGGTTGTAAGTTGCAACAATGGTGGGGAAGCGAGCCGCCAGGGTCAGCGCCTTGTCAACAACCGCGTCGTGCTCGGTGTTGTTCACCTCCTTGTCCATCAACGCCAGCGTCGAAGCCACTGTACGCAGCACATCTATTGGCTCACCCGTTGTGGGGAGGACGCGCAGCACATCCATTGCCTCCTTCGGCAGGTCACGCCTCTCACGCAGCGTATTGCTGATCTGGGCAAGCTGCTCTTTGTTCGGCAACTCGCCATTTAGCAGTAGATAGAGCACTTCCTCAAACTGAGAGTTGGCTGCAAGGTCTTGTATCTTATATCCTCTGTAACTGAGGCGGCCCTCGGTACCCTCGACCTGGCTGATGGAACTACTACCGGCAACTACCCCCTCAAGCCCTTTCGTACGTGTAGCATCAGACATCTTTGTTACTTCCTTTCTCCATTGAAAAGTAAATATATATGGAGTACGCAGACGTACCCGGCGCATTTCGCCTTCTTATCTTATAGTATACTCATACTCCCTGTTTTTGGCACACCCGCCGCCTTCGGTAAATGTTCAGAATAGGGGTAGAACGATCTTCAAGAGGTATCCTGAGGGGGTGCGCCCTCACCCCCAACCCCCTCTCCCATGAAGGGAGAGGGGGCTATGCCTCTGCACCCCAACTCTGAACACTTACAGAGAGAAGTAAATGAGAGTAGGGATAGGGAAAGGACCCTCACCCCCAACCCCCTCTCCCATGAAGGGAGAGGGGGCTATGCCTCTGCACCCCAACTCTGAACACTTACAGAGAGAAGTAAATGAGAGTAGGGATAGGGAAAGGACCCTCACCCCCAACCCCCTCTCCCATGAAGGGAGAGGGGGCTATGCCTCTGCACCCCAACTCTGAACACTTACAGAGAGAAGTAAATGAGAGTAGGGATAGGGAAAGGACCCTCACCCCCAACCCCCTCTCCCATGAAGGGAGAGGGGGCTATGCCTCTGCACC
>JADMIH010000273.1 GCA_015478675.1 Chloroflexota bacterium
GCCGTAGCCGAAAAGCTAAACCGCCGCTGGATCACCGCAGACCTGGGCCGCTTCGCCATCCACACCACCCGCAAACGCCTCCTATCCATAGAAGGCGCACGCCCCTTCGTAGTCCAGAACCTCGGCAAATATGAGCGCCAGGCGTGGCAAACCGCCGAGTTCGGAGAGAGCCATGCCGGGCACGGCACCCGCGCCGAAGTAGATGCTGCTCGCCAGGCACGCTACCGCCGCTTCATCCTCGACCTCTACGGCGCAGAGCCTATCGAAGGCTACACCTGGCTGCATGGTGTCAAAGCCGGGCGCATGGTCTACATAGGCTCCGTAGATGCCCCCGTCGCCCTCGGAGAAATCCGCCAGATAGCCGCCGAGTTCTGGCGTGCAGCCGGGCCGGAGGGAGCCGCCACCAACGGCGTAGACGTCCTCGGTTGGGACTTCGCCTTCGAGCTAAACGAAATGGGCAAACAAATGGCAGCCGAAGCCAACGTAGACCTCCGCTTCAAGCGCATCCCCCGTGAAGTCCTCGAAAAAAAAGCCGTCCAGCAAGGCGACATCCAGTTCTTCGAGCTCGCCGCCCTCTCCCTCTGCCACTCCCTGCAAGACCGCAGGCTAGAACTCGACCTCGTAGACTTCATAGTCAACCCCGACGACGTTCCCCCCGACGTCCAGCAAGCCGTCACCCACTGGACCCAATGGGTAGACTACTGGGCCATAGACTGGGACTACAAAGAAGACACCTTCCACAACCAGTGGCAAAACTACCGCACCAAACACGACCCTAAGCTAATCACCCACGCCGCCCACACCTACGACCACCCCGGAACCTACATAGTAGTAGTCAAGGTAATAGACCTCCTCGGCAACGACACAACACGCGCCCTGACCATCGAGGTGAGCTAAAATGCCCCGCACCAAAAAGACACCCACAGCCCAGCTAGACCTGACAAACGTCCGCGAGAGCGTCAAAACAGCCCCATGCGTCCCCGCCCTCCGTGAGGCCGTAAAAGCATGGCAGGCCGCAGGCTACGAAGGGGCAACCCGCACCACCCGCTCCCTCCTCAAACACTGGTTCTACACCGACCACCAACTCCCCGACGGCACTCGCTTCCAGTACCATAACTCCCAGCAAGAAGCCATCGAAACTATAATCTACCTCTGGGAAGTCGAAAAAGTACGCACCCGCAACGACCTGCTACAACGCTTCACCCGCGAGCAAAACCTCCGCCTCTCAGCCTACGACACCTTCCCGCGCTACGCCATAAAGATGGCCACCGGCTCAGGCAAGACCAAAGTTATGTCCCTCGCCGTCGTCTGGCAATTCCTCAACGCTATGCGCGGCGAAGGCACGGATTACGCCCGAACCTTCCTTGTCATAGCCCCCAACGTCATCGTCTTCGAGCGCCTCCGTACAGACTTCGGCGGCGGCTTCATCTTCAAGACCGACCCCCTCGTACCCAAAGAAATGAAGCTCTACTGGGACCTCGACTGCATCTTGCGCGGCGAAGGCGAGCGCGCCCCCAAAGAAGGCGCCCTCTTTCTCACCAACATACAGCAGCTTTACGAAGACAAACCCGCCGCAAGCGACGACGGCGAAAACGAAGAGATAAGCGACCTGCTTGGCCCTCTGCCCCCCGCCAACTTGCAAGAGCCTGACCCCTTCCCACAGCGTATCGCCGAGCGCGGCGGCCCCCTCATGGTCATCAACGACGAAGCTCACCACACCCACGACGAAGAAAGCGAGTGGAATCACGTGGTGCGCCGCCTCGACGCTGTAGCCCCCATTGCCGCCCAGCTAGATTTCTCAGCCACACCCCGCTTCCAGAAAGGCGCGCTCTTCCCCTGGACAGTCGTAGACTACCCCCTCAAACAGGCCATAATGGACGGCGTAGTCAAACGCCCCGTAAAAGGCGTAGCCCACATCAAAGAAGCCCCATCAGCCGATGCCAGCGTCCGCTACGCGGGCTTCCTCACAGCAGGCGTCTATCGCTGGCGCGAATATCGCGAGCAGCTAGAGCCTCTCGACAAAAAACCCCTCCTCTTCATCATGCTCAACAACACCATAGAAGCCGACCAGGTAGCCGCATGGCTCCAGGAAAAGTACACCCCTGATTTCGGCGGCGACCAGACCCTCGTCATCCACACCAACCTCAGCGGCGAAGTCTCCACCAAAGACCTCGAAAAAGCCCGCAAGCTGGCCCGAGAAGTGGACGAAGGCACCAACAAAGTCAACGCCGTCGTCAGCGTCCTCATGCTGCGCGAAGGGTGGGACGTGCGCAACGTCACCGTAGTCGTCGGCCTGCGCCCCTACTCCTCCAAAGCCAACATCTTGCCTGAGCAGACCATAGGGCGCGGCCTCCGCCTCATGTTCCGCGGCACAGGAGTATCTTATCAAGAACGTGTTGACATAATCGGCAACGACGCCTTCCTCGATTTCGTCGAGCAGTTAGAGCGCGATGAAGACATGAAGCTCGACACCTTCGACATAGGCAAAGATAAACTCGTCATCACCAGCATAGGCCCACTGGCCGACCGCGCCGACTACGACATCGCCCTGCCCACCATCACCCCCTCACTCGTTCGCAAGAAATCCCTCTCAGAAGAGATCGGACGCCTCGATATAAACGACTTGCGCACTCCCGTCCTGCCTCGCAAGCCCGGCGACGCCGCCGAGCGCGACTTCCAATACGAAGGCATTGACATAATCACCCTCACCCGCGAGTTCGAACGTCACTACACAATCCCTGAGCCGCAAACCTCCCAGGAGATAATCGGCTACTACGCCCGCCTCATCGCCAACAACCTCAAGCTCCCCTCCCAGTTCGCCGCCCTCGTCCCAAAAGTGCGCGACTTCTTCGCCAACAAAGCCTTCGGTGAGCCTGTAGACCTCGACGATAAGCTGATAATAAGGGCTATGGCTCGTAGCGTGGCAGGCTTTGTGGTAACAGACTCCTTCGAGAAGGCGCTGCGCCCCCTCCTTGTGGAAGAAGTAGAGCCGGAGTTGGAAGCCGCCCCCCGCTCCCTCTCTCAAACAGTGCCGTTCCCCTGGTCGCGCAAAACCTACGAGGCTCGTAAGTGCATCTACAACCTGGTCCCTTGCGAAAACGAGCTTGAATACGCCTTCGCTCGCTTTCTCGACAAAGCAGAAGATGTTGAGGCTTTCACCAAGCTCCCTGACCAGTTCGGTTTCGCCATCCAGTACGTTGACGGCGGTGCCAACATGCGCCTCTACTACCCCGACTTCGTGGCCCGCCTCAACAACGGCCACTACTGGCTCCTGGAGACTAAAGGCGCTGAAACCGTAGATGTATCCTACAAAGATCGCGCCGCCCAACTCTGGTGCGAAAACGCCACCACCCTCACCGGCGACGTCTGGCGCTACATGAAAGTCCCCCAAAAAAGCTTTGAAAAGCTCCAACCCTCCGACTTTGAAGACCTCACCGCCCTCCGCTGAACTTCCAAAAGCAAAGATAACTGTTCAGCGTTGCCCCCTTTCACAGGGGAGGGGCTGTGGTGTAAGAGTTCAGACTAGGGGTGCAGGGGTGTCCCCTGATACTCACCAGGAAGCAAGCCCCCTCTCCCTT
>JADMIH010000274.1 GCA_015478675.1 Chloroflexota bacterium
TTCGCCGGGTCGCTGGGAAGGCCGGCGGCTAGTACCCCGTGATGCGGTCAATCATGCCGCGCTCCTTCGCCTGGCGCTCAACCCAGTGATAAAAGAGGACAGAAGCCACAACGCTGAGAAGCGCACTCAGCGCAAGGATAGCGAGGATCTGCCAGTTGTCGAAGGCGGCAAGGGCAGGGCTAACGGGCGTGGTGATAGTCTTGCCGCCTACATTGGTGGTCATTGTGAGGATGCCGCCGTTTACAGCACGTCTCATCCCTTCCAGCCAGTAGGTTACAGGCACTGCCAGGCTGACATCCTTGAGGAAGGGTGGGAGTATATCCACAGGGTAGACGGCGCCGGTAAAGAGGAGCAGGCTGCCAGCCATTACCTCGCCAATGGAGCCGCCATGCCGGGCGATCACCAGGGCGACGCCGGCGAGGACTATGCCGAGGCCCAGTAGCGTAGCCATGCCGAGGACGAAGTAGACAAAGAGCCAGCCCCACTGCACCTGGCCCAGGTCAAGGTTCAGGCCGAGGGCAGCGATGCCGATTGCGAGCAAGACGAAGATAGTGATCAGGCCGATTACCACTTTGGCGACGGCGCGCCCAACCAGATAGGCGAACTTGCGTGCGGGAGATGTGTAGATGTACTTCAGCATGCGGTAGTTTTCGCGGTCGTCCATTATCGCCCATGCCATCCCAGCCATAGTAGCGATCACCAGTTGAAAGAAAGCGTTGCTCAAATAGATATAGGTGAAAAAGCCATCCTTCTGACCTCCGCGTATGACTTGCACCATGAAGACGAGTATGAGGGCAGTGGCCATAGGGCGGAGGATAGTGAAGATAAAGAAGACGAGGGGATCGGCCCAGTTGCCCTCAACCTGCCAGCCAAGCCAGGAGGCGACGCGGAAGGTGCGCAAGTTCTCTCGCCAGGCGACGGCGCGGCTGCTGAGGGTCTTTACCCTATCGGAGTTTGTGGTTGTCTTTATCACGAGAGACTCCTATTTTGCAGGTGTGCAGAGTGGGGCTATGTAAAGGGCCCACACCCCCGACCCTCTCCCACGAGGGGAGAGGGGGCTTCTAAGGGTATTATGAGAGACACCCTGATGCTGGACGCTTGCTCCGCTATTGCCAGCGGAGGCTGAGACGCGCCTCAACTTTAGCAAGCCACTCCATGCGCCGGAGCATCAAGTATGCGCCCGCCACAAAAACAATGCCCAGGCCGACAAGCACAAGCAATTCAAGCTGCCAGGATAGCACGCCGACGATCTGTCCTGGGAAGAGGAGCTGGCGTATGGCGTCAAGGCCAAAGCTCACCGGTATGATGGCGGAGACAATTGTAAGAGCGGCGATGGGGGTGGTGAGGAGCTTGTTCAAGGGAAAGTTCATCCCTGAAAGGAAGAAAACAGGTTCCTGAAGGCCAAGGGAAACTTGCCAGGCCTCGCGGCCCCACATGAGGAAAACCGAGCTGAGGAGCATACCCATGCCGTAGAGAGCGAACATGGTGATGAGGAAAACGAGGAGCGCCACGGCCCATTGGCTGGCGTCGAAGTGAACGCCGAAGATCACCGTGCCGATGACGGCTATCGAGGCGGCCCGGAGGGTGCTCATGTAAAGCCCACCTACGCCCATACCGAGGAGGATTGCCATCAGCGATACCGGCGACATTATGTAAATCTCTAGCAGCCCTGCCTGTTTATCCCAGTATAACTGCGAAGCCATCATCCAGAGGACATTGAGCCAGTAGGTTGCCATTGCGCCGCCGAGGATGACGAAGCCGACGTATGCCTCCGGCGCACGCAGGGCTTTGTACATGAAGACGAAGGCCGAGGTGTTGATAAGGGGGACAAGGATTTCAAAGAAGAGCCAGCTTAGCTCTCTGTGGGCGCCAAGAACACGGGGGTAGCCGCGCGCTACCGCCGCCCTCAAGAACAACTCGAATCCTCTGCTCTTTTTCACTCTTTACTCTCCTGTTTGGGGGTGAGGGCTAGTGGCTGATGACTACTCACTGGAAGTGAGGCTGCGGCCTACTAATTTGAGGAAGACATCTTCCAGGGTAGGCTCGTTCTTCTGAAGGCTGATGATGCCGGCGTTTTGAGCGGTGAGGGCGGTGACGACGGAACCGATGGCCGACTCCTCCTCCAGTATGAAGTTGAGCTTGTAAGAGGTGCCGCTCTCGTGGGGCTCAGCTGTTACCCGGACGACGCCGGGGGCTTCAGCCAGGAGGGTTATGGCGTGGGGATTCAGGCCGGAGGCTGTGATCTCGAAGATGGGTTGCTTTTGGAGCAGGCGCTTGAGGTTAGAAGGGGTGTCACAAGCCAGCACCTTACCATGGTCGATGATGGCGATGCGGTCGCAAAGCTCATCGGCCTCGGCCATGTAGTGGGTGGTAAGGAGCACTGTGCGGTCGGGGTTTTGCTGGACCCAGGAGCGGGTAAAGTCACGTATAATGCGGGCGGCATTAACGTCGAGGCCGAGGGTCGGCTCGTCAAGAAAGATCACTTTAGGGTCAGTTATGAAGCCACGGCAGAAGTTCATCCTCTGGCGCTGGCCTGTGCTAAGTGAGCTGAGCAGGGCGTTCTTCTTATCGTCCATTTCGACGAGTTTGAGCATCTCATCAATCCGCCGGTTAGCGTCTTTCCAAGTCACGCCGTAGAACTGGCTGAACATCCAGAGGTTTTCGCGCACCTTGAGGATGCCATAGCCGCTCGTTTCGCCGCCGCTTACCATGTTGATCACGCGGCGCACGTCGTCGGCCTCTTTTACGATGTCGTAACCGGCGACGCGGGCTGTACCCGCGCTCGGTGCGAGCAAGGTGGTGAGCATTTTGATGAGGGTGGTTTTACCCGCGCCGTTTGGTCCGAGGAGACCGAACAGCTCGCCCTCGTATACCTCAAGACTGACGTCTTCAAGGGCGACGAGGGTCTTTTGTGGCTCGCCGTTGCCTTTTTTTTCGGCTTTGATCTTGTAAACGCGACGAATGTGCTCGACCTCAATAGAAGGAGGACGGCGGTCCGACTCTACGGTTTGGGCTGAGAGAGGCGGCGCCAATTCGGTCGGGGGCTGTAGGGTCTGGGGTTCTGTGGTTAGCTGCTGATAAACGTCTAAAGTCATGACGACCTTGTTCCTCCTGGTTAGCGAGCGTCCGGTGATTGTGCCAGGCCAGCATAGAGTTGTATAGCTGGAGCTGGGAAAGTAAAACGGGTTTTCTACAGTATAGACCAGAGAGGTCTATCGTAACAGGAGATGTGGATATGAGCATCAGGCTTGGAACGCATCTATGCTAGGTCTATAGGCTGAGGTGGTCAGTGGCGGGTGGTCATGGGCTGACGAGATCTGTTTGGGGTGCTGAGCATAGAGTGGTGATTATCGGCAAGTAAGTGTTCAGAGTAAGCCATGACCCTGCGGGCCACCATTACGAATGAAAATACGAGCGATTCTGCACCGCCCCTACTACTACCGTTCGCATTTTTAGAGGAGTTGAGGTGCAGGGGTGTCCCTCCCCTCACCCCATGCCCCTCTCCCACAAGGGGAGAGGGGGCTTTGTGCATGCTGAGTGCACAGGGGACACCCCTGACGGGGTTA
>JADMIH010000020.1 GCA_015478675.1 Chloroflexota bacterium
ATTGACACCGTGGAGCGATTCCAGGGAGGAGAGCGGCAAGTCGTCCTGTACAGCGTGACCGAGAGCGATCAGGAGTATCTGCTCGCCGCAGGCAAGTTCTTGTACGACCCTAACCGGCTGACTGTCGCGATTAGCCGGGCCAAGCGGAAGATGATATTGGTGGCCTCGCGATCTATCTTTTCGCTATTCAGCCCTGATGAGGTAGTATTTGCAAATGCTCAACTCTGGAAGGATCTATTGCGGAGGACTTGCACTCATAGACTTTGGGAGGGCACGTGCGATCAGACGGCCGTCGAGGTGTGGGGCAATGCCTGACGAGCACAGCCGGGGCTTAGAAAGGGAGCTAGCATGGATACTTTCCAGGGCGCGTTCACGGAGAGGGACGACTGGCTGACTCGACTCATGGCGGGCCAGGAAGGGATGCTGGTGTCGGGCCACCAGACCTTTTCGACAAGGATGGATCTGCTCGCGCAGGACGTTGTGGCCGTACGTTTCATGGGTAATCGTGCTCGCACCTACGGCTATCTCCTCACCGTGCAGGCCCCAGTGGATGAGTGGGGTCGAGTAGCCGATACGCTACAGAACTCGCCGAACGCGGAGCATGTTCAGGGGGAGCTGCGCGCGCTCTTGGGCACGGCTCCTATCGCCGTATTCTATGATAACGGGGCGCCGGGTAAGTTCGGGTACCTGGACGCACGGGGCTACGCGCCCACGGACAGCGAGGGGCTGCGGGACCTGTTCGGGATGCTCGACCGTAGGCTAGTGGATAGGCCGGGCACGATCAAGGCGATAAACAGGACCATAAACGACTCGTTTCAGGCATGGACGCGTGTTCACTTAAGCCAGTACCTGATCATAAACGATTTCGACGCCCTCCTCCTCGGCCCGGAGCCCATCATATTCGAGTTGAAGAGGGTCCAGGAGGAACTGAACACCTGGCGCCCGTACTTGGATGACCAGGCCAATTATGCTGCGCTGGTGCTCATAGCTGCAAATCTCCGCGCGCGCCTGCGCGTGCTGGCGTATCGGGCGGAGGAGGTAGGCCGAGTCGCCGCCCACCACATAGCAACGGTCACCCAAGAGAGTATTACTGGTATGATGGCGATATTTCCGGCAGACGATGCGGTCGGCGCAGGGGCACTCCATGCCGACACCAGGTATGAGAGCCACCGTCGTAGGGCATAGGCCGCACGACCACAGGATGGCAGGGGCACGGGGCCCGGTGGAGGCAAGTTGCATGGCACAAGACAATGAAGTGGCTGAGGGACGGGGCTCAGAGGGGGTACCGCGCATATGGGCTGTCCGAGGCGGCAAGCACGGGGAGTTACAGGACCTCTTTCTGAGGCGCAATACCCTGGCTGTGGGCTGGCCAAAGGTGGGAGACCTGTCCCACCTGCCCGCCGAGCGCCTGCGTTTTGAGCAACTCGTGACGGCTCACTACCCGAATGAGCGCGCTGGCTACGTGCGCAATGCCGCCGGGCAGCTCTACAAGTTCGTTTTTGAAATGCGGGTTGGAGACCTGGTTGTGTATCCATCGAAGATAGGTCGCCTGCTCCACGTCGGTCGGCTGGTGGGCGGATATAGGTACGACGCCACAGAGCCCTTAGTTTTCCCACACAGGCGGCCCGTGGTCTGGTTGGGAGACTTGGACAGGGGGCAACTAGAGCAGACGGCCTTACGGGAGCTGGGGTCGGTGCTTACCCTGTTTAGGCTGCGCCACCCGAAAACGTACGAGGCCGTATCAAGCATTGCGCGGGTCGGAAGCAAGCGCGGGGCTCGGGAATCGGAGCCTTAGCCTTGGGTAGCTCACTCGCTAAGGAGACGTATATGGTAAATAAGAAGAGAAGTGGGGGTCCTGACGCATCGCCGGTGGCGGCGCGCTTTCGGCAAACGAAGCGCGCCGCAATACCAGCGGATAGTCGAGCGCAGGGCATGCCATTGTCCTCCCCTGCCACGTCGTTCAGCCGCAAGTTGCCCGTCAGGTATGAGTGGCTCGGAGGGAGCCACGATGCCGGGCTCAGTTGGAGGCATTTGTATAGCGATGTGCTGCAGCGGCTAGCGGCGGCGCACCCGGATCGCTTACGTGCTGTGATGACGAAGCCTCCATCCAAGATAACCACCAAGCGCGGGCTCTTCTCCAACGACTCGCACCACTACATCGTAGCCGGGAAGGTGGGCGATGGGCTTTTCACGGAGATAAACGGGTCGGCCTTCACGCTCGCGCGTCGCCTCCATCGCATATTTGTAGCATTCGATCTGGACCCTGCCGAGCTTGTGATCTACGTGGTAGATAGCCATGCGAAGCCGCCCTCGCGACATCCCGAGGGTCGATAGAGGAGAAGGATAACCATGCCAGTGAGCAATATCATCGACAACCGCGACGAAAAGCTCGTAGACCATATAAATCTGCACCTGGAACCGTGCGACATGGTCCGCTTCGCCCTGGCTTACTTCTTCCTTACAGCCCGCATACTCACTCACTTGTCTATTAGGACTATGTCACCCCGCTAATAGCTCGTCAAGAGTTTTCTGTTAGCAAGTTTGCACAGTCTGGTAGAAGGTCCTAGACAAGCTATTAGCAAACGGGTAAAATAGGAACATGGAAAGAAAGACCAAAACACGAACAAACGCCCCTGCACTCTCGGTATATCTAGGCGATGTAGACGAGGCAACTAGGCGGCTCGCAGCGATTGATCACATGGCCGAGCACCTTGGTGTGAGCCGGTCTAAGCTGTTCGCTATGGTCGCTGACGGACACCTAGCCTTGGTGGTACCAGGTCCCGCAACACCCGCGCTCGGTCAGGTGATAAGTCCCGAACAGCCCGGCAATTAGTGCAGCGACCCATGAACCACATCAAGTCCAAACAACGCGTCGCCGACCACGGGGAGGTCTTCACCCCGGAGTGGCTGGTCGAGGCGATGCTCGCCCTGGTGAAGGACGAGACGGAGCGCATTGACTCCCGCTTTCTGGAGCCCGCGTGCGGGAGTGGGAACTTCCTTGTCCCCATACTGCAACGGAAGCTCGCCGCCGTCGAACTCAAGTACAGTAAGTCCGACTTTGAGAAGCGTCACTACGCCCTTCTCGCTGTGATGTGCACCTACGGGATTGAGCTCTTGGAGGACAATATCGCCGAGTGCCGCGCGAATATGCTGGGGGTCCTCGCCAGCTACCTCAAGCTCGAGGAGTCGGACGATCTCTATCGGGCTGCCTTCTACGTCCTGTCGCAGAACCTTATCCACGGCGATGCTCTCAAGATGCGCACCCGTGATGATCAGCCTATCACCTTTGCGGAGTGGGGTTACCTGGGCAAGGGCAAGTTCCAGCGTCGGGATTTTTGTCTCATTGATCTCGCCATGTCGTCCACGTTCAGTGCGGAGGGCTCCCTCTTCGCCCACCTCGGGAAACATGAGATCTTCACACCGTCCAGGACCTACCCGCCGGTGACGGTGAATGAGCTGGCCACCACCATGGAAGATCCCTCGAAGGAGGCCGTATGAGCAGCAAAGCCAGCTTTACCTTGCGCGGCCGCAACCCGGACGTGCTGACGTGCATCGCCAACCTCTCCAACGACGAGGTCTTCACGCCGCCCGAGTTTGCGAACCGCATGCTGGACACGCTGGCCGAGGCGTGGGCGGCGGCTAACGGCGGTGCGGACATCTGGGCGGACAAGACGGTGCGGTTCCTCGATCCGTTTACCAAGTCCGGAGTGTTCCTCCGCGAGATCACCGGCCGCCTCAACGAGGGCTTGGCCAACGAGATACCCGACCGCCAGGAGCGAGTCAGCCACATCCTCTCCAGGCAGGTCTTCGGTATCGCCACCACCCATCTCACAAGCCTGCTTGCGCGGCGGAGTGTCTATTGCTCAAAGCACGCTAACGGTGAGCACTCCATCGCCAAATCCTTCACGAGTGATGCAGGCAACATCTGGTTTCAGCGGCTCGAGCACACCTGGAATGATACGAAGTGCGTGTATTGCGGTGCGCCGCGAACGATCTTTGACCGCGAGCAGGGGCTTGAAACCCACGCCTACGCGTTCATCCACACCGACGACGTCAAGACTCGGCTGGCTGAGTTGTTTGGAGGAGATATGCAATTCGACGTGATCATCGGCAACCCGCCCTATCAAATGAAGGGAGGGGCAGGTGGTACGAGCGATTCATCCATATATCACCTATTCGTTGAGCAAGCGAAAAGTCTCGAACCCAAGTTCCTGTCGATGGTGGTCCCATCCCGTTGGCTCGCGGGCGGACGCGGGCTCGACGAGTTCCGCAAGGAGATGCTCACTTCACACAAACTCCTCAGGTTGGTCGATTTCCCGGTCTCAAGCGAGGTCTTCTCAAACGTCGAGGTCAAGGGTGGCATCTGCTACTTTCTCTGGTCAGAGGGACATGACGGGCCATGCGACGTCACGATAGTTCGGGGTAATGAGGAGACAACCACGTCCCGGCAACTCGACGAGTTTGATGTATTTGTGCGGGACCCGAGAGCCGTCGGCATCTTGCGCAAGGTGATGAAGGCTGGCGAGCCGCCCATTACCGACATCTTGACCGCTGACACCCCCTTCGGCATCGCCACGAACTTCGACGGGTTTTATGCCAGCAAGCAGAAGGGGGATGTCGCACTTCACTATGTCCGAAGTGGCAAGCGTGCCATTGGGTTTGTTCCACGGAGCACGATCGCCAAGAACGCCAACCTCATAGACAAGTGGAAAGTACTAGTTCCAAAGGCAGGCTCAGATGGTGGGCAGAAAATCCCCGATTCCGTGCTTGGCAAACCTTGGTTGAGCGCTCCGCCATCCGTCGCTACTCAAACCTTTCTCGCTTTCTGGGCTTCTAATGAGAGCGAAGCGCGAAGCATTGAATCATATTACTGCACCAAGTTCTTCAGGCACCTTGTTTCATTACGCAAGCTCACGCAAGATGCACTCCGCCCGATGTACTCATGGGTTCCCATTCAAGAGTGGGATCGACCGTGGACAGATGAGGCTCTCTACAAGAAATACGATCTCAATAATGAAGAGATAGACTACATCGAAGCCGTCATCCGCCCCATGGACCTCGCCACTGGTGACAACAACGATGAGTAAGAGCATCGAAGAGATCCTAGCGCCCAAGCCCGAGGCCCGGCCGCGCATCTACGCCTACTCGATCGGCGACGAGGCGCACAAGGGCCTGCTCAAGGTGGGCCAGACCACGCGCGACGTGAAGCAGCGCGTAGCCGAGCAGCTCAAGACCGCCGCCATCAAGAACTACTGCATCGAACTTGACGAGTCCGCCGAGCGCCACGATGGAACCATCTTCACCGACCACGAGGTGCGCGCAGCCCTTGTGAAGAAGGGCTTTGCCAACACCGAGCTGGAGTGGATGCGATGCACGGTCGAGGCCGTGAAGACCGTCCTAGCCGAGCTGCACATGGGCCGGCATTTCACCGGCACGCATCACGAGACATTTGCGATGCGCCGGGAGCAAGCCGATGCCGTGGACAAGACGCATGCCTACTTCCACTCCATCTGGAAGGAAGACATGCACGCAGTCCCGCGCTTCCTGTGGAACGCCAAGATGCGCTTCGGCAAGACCTTCGCCACGTACCAGCTTGCCAAAAGGCTTGGCGCTAAGCGCGTCCTCGTGGTCACCTTTAAGCCCGCCGTTGAGGATGCTTGGCAGACCGATCTTGAGTCCCACGTCGACTTCAATGACTGGCAATACATGTCGCGCAATTCCGGCAGCGACCCCACCCGCGTCTCCGCTAGAAAGCCGCTCGTCTACTTCGGCTCCTTCCAGGACCTGCTCGGCCACGACGCGGCGGGGAACATCAAGGCCAAAAACGAATGGCTGCACAACGTGAAGTGGGACCTCGTCGTTTTTGACGAATACCACTTCGGCGCGTGGCGCGACACCGCCAAAGAGCTCTTCGAGGGCGAGGAGGAAGTAGTCTCTAAGAAAGAACTCAAATACGCCGCTGATCTGGCAAGCATAAACGAGGATCTCGGCGAGCTATCCGAGAGCGAGACCGAGTTCCTGCCCATCGCGACCCGGGCCTACCTCTATCTTTCGGGCACGCCCTTCAGGGCGCTGGCCACAGGCGAGTTCATTGAGGAGCAGATCTTCAACTGGACCTACACCGACGAGCAGCGCGCCAAAGAAGAGTTCGCGGCGAAGAATCCGGGAGAACGGAATCCCTACGCCCCGCTGCCGCAGATGCGCCTGCTGACCTACCAGATGCCGGACGAACTGCTGGCCATCGCAAGCGCCGGGGAGTTCGACGAGTTTGATCTCAACGTGTTCTTTGAGGCGTCGGGCACGGGCGCGAAGGCCCAGTTCAAGCACAAGAGCGACGTGCAGAAGTGGCTGGACATCATTCGCGGCGGCTACACGCCCAGTGCAATCGAGTATCTGAAGACCGGCACGCGGCCGCCGTTTCCCTACTCGGATGTGCGCCTGCTGCCCTACCTGCAGCACTCGTTCTGGTTCCTTCCCAACGTCGCGGCCTGCCATGCCATGTCGAACCTGCTCGCCGAGAAGCACAACACCTTCTGGCATGACTACAACGTGGTCGTCGCCGCAGGTGCTTCCGCAGGCATCGGTCTGGACGCGCTCCCGCCTGTGCGCAAAGCGATCGGGAGCGGATTCGAGACTAAGACCATCACGCTCTCATGCGGCAAGTTGACCACCGGCGTCACGGTGCCGCAGTGGTCATCCATCCTGATGCTGCGCAACCTCAAGTCGCCGGAGACCTACTTTCAGGCCGCGTTCCGCGTGCAGTCGCCCTGGTCCATCAAAAACCCCAACGGCGACAACCCGAACGAGGAGTTGATCCTCAAGCCCATCTGCTTCGTGTTCGACTTCGCGCCCACGCGTGCATTGAGGCAGCTTTCAGAGTATGGGATCGGCCTCTCGCCCAATGAGCCGAACCCGGAGAATGCGGTCAAGGACCTCGTGTCGTTCCTGCCAGTGCTGGCCTACGACGGCGCGAACATGACGCAGATCGATGCGGGCGGCATCCTCGATATCGCCATGGCAGGCACTTCGGCCACGCTGCTCGCCCGCAAGTGGGAGAGCGCGCTGCTCGTGAACGTGGACAATGACACTCTGCGCCGCATCCTGGACAACCCCGAGGCGATGGCCGCCGTTGAGCGCATTGAAGGCTGGCGCTCGCTGGGCGACAACATTATCGAGACGATCATCAACAAGAGCGAAAAAGTCAAAGAGCTTAAGAACAAGGCCAAGGGCGGAGATCTGACGGCCCAGGAGAAGAAGGAGCTCAGCGACGAGGAAAAGGAGTACAAGTCAAAACGGAAGCTCGTGCAGGAGAAGCTGATCAAGTTCGCGACACGGATTCCCGCGTTCATGTACCTGACCGACTTTCGCGAGAACACGCTTCAGGATGTCATCACGAAGCTGGAGCCGGAGCTGTTCCTCACCGTCACCGGCCTAACGGTGAAGGACTTCCACATGCTCGTTCAACTCAAGGCGTTCAACACCGAGCAGATGAACCAGGCCGTGTTCGCGTTCCGGCGGTACGAAGACGCGTCACTCGGGTACACCGGCATCGACAGCCACCCAGGCCTCACCCATTACGGGCTGTACGACACCGTAGTGGCGAGGGAGGCATGACGGTTACGCGAATGCGCGCTAACAAGACTAATGGTTGCACTTGCCAATATTCCGTTGACCACGTTGCTATCCATTTCAGCCTCGTGAGCGCATTTCTAAGCGTTGGGATGCTTCAAAGCATAATACGACGCGCAGAAGAGTCCGACAATATTCATCTGTGTAGCGACCAGCCTAAAGAGATGGCGTGCTTACGTATCCAACAGTTCAGATGCTTCGGCTGTAGCACAGCCTAAACATGGGAGCCAGAGAGTGGATCAGCACAAATGGAAGAGGAGAGGGCTAGCAGAAGGGCGAGGGTGTGAGTGGTATGGCTGGAGCGTCAGATTTCGAGTTACCGGTCCCAAAGTCCGAATACTTATTCGAGCACATGATACTTGACATTTATGCGCTTGAATGGCACGACCCCGACCTAAATGGAAGGAGAGGCCAAGAGCAGCATGGGGTAGATGTCTACGGCTACCCTGGTGGCCATGGGACCCCTCCTACTGGCGTGCAGTGCAAACGTTACTACAACACGAAACTCACTGACGAGGACGTGCTGAAAGAGTTGGCTAAAGCAGAGAATTTCCGTCCCACTCTAGGCCGATACATCATCGCAACAACCATGAGCCGGGATGCTAAATTGCAGGAATTTGTTCGGCTGACGAACGATGCCAGAGTCCAAGCGGGGAAATTTCCGGTGAGCATCATGTTCTGGGAAGACATCTGCAAAAAGCTCAATGATCCTGGGAACAAAGAGCTACTTAAGAGGTTCATGGATACTCACTACACAGGGATTCGGGACCTTTATATCCATACTCCTGTGAACACAGTTGCCCCAGCAGGAAAGCAAGGTGACCAAGAGACGGGAGACTATATACGTGAGACTGTCTTCAGCACGCTTCTTCCAATTGAACGCTTGCCTGCCCATGTCTATGGTGCCCCGTCCGATTTGAAAACGGACAGTGCGGTCAGGGAACTCGTCAGCTGGCCTCCCCAAGAGGAGTTGGCACCTTTCATCTTGCGCGGAGGGAAGCTTTTCACGTTTCAAGATCTTACAAAGGCAAGTAACCCATTCCGGCATGTGGTGCCTGCCAAATCCGCTGAGCGATACTCAGTAGGTGATTGGTTGAGTAATCCCGATCACTTAGGTTGGTATATCAATTTGCTGAACAAATCCATTACTCGCTTCATGACCGTGCGGGGTCTCACATTCGACCCCAAGCACAAGCGTTTCTACTTCAGGCAGTTGAAGCCCGGTGAAGAGATACCGGTCGAGTATAAGCCCCTCAATCAAAGCGTCACATCAAGGATGGTGGTCTGGCAGCCAAAGAACAAAAAGACAGGGCTACCGCGGGGTGATTGGTATCACCGCGCAGTAAGTTTGCGCTTCAACTGGCTTGGTGATGAAGGTTGGTGTTTGAGTGTACGTCCCGAACTTCATATCACCGTCGACGGAGTGCAGCCACCGCCACCTCAGACGATCGGAGCGAAAGTAACGCGTAAGAAATCTCGGACCTTCAACTATGATCTCCTAGCGGAAGTCCAGTTTTGGCGGGACTACCTCAGCGGAAGTAAGCCACATATCATACTTCGGTTTGGTGGGCAAAGCCTAGTCATACGGACAAATCTCGCCGAGGGCTCTATTAGTTGGCCCGGAATACCGGAGGAGCACGCAAAGCCTTTCAAGAACGTCTATTACGTCGATGATCTGTGGTCGTGGGCTGAGCGCAATGAATTGGACGAGGAAGTAGGCGACGATGACGATGAGGCAGGGGAGCCTGAGGATTGGGGGCTAGACGATGGTGATTTCTAGCGAGCGTAGATCTGGTGCTAGCAGCTGGAATGGCACCATCGAATGTGAGTATCTGCAGGAGCCGAACCTAGTCTTTGGTGGCGGCAATATGATTGAAGACCCAAAGACAGGGCTAGCGCGCTTCGGGCCGCGCAGTTATAACCCTCTAAAGAGACACCCGGAGAGCGTCAAGGTTGGATTCATTGGCACGGCATACACGATCGAAAAGGCGCACTCTTGGCTTACTATGAATGCACAGGGAGTTGCCGGAAACGAAAAGCATCTGGATTTCCCTGGTTATCAGCCCGATCGAGGATTCTTTTCCAGGCTCGAGTTCGATGAAAATTGGAACGAGCAGATTACCCAGACTGAATTGTCTGGCTTGTTACATATTGAACTGCCACGCGAACGCTTTGAGCAACTGATTGGCATGCTGGAGACTAAGTTGCGCCTTCTTGCGGAAAGGGACAACCCTCCACAGTATGTGCTATTCGGAGTGCCGAACGAAATTGTGGACTGCTGCGGCGGGGTTGATTATGTCGATGCTGAGTTCGGGAGTATTCACCGCGACCTCCGTCGGGCGTTCAAAGCAATGGCCATGAAATACCGGATCCCAACACAGATGCTACGGCAGCCCACTATGGAAGGCAAGGACAGGGACAACCCCGCAAAAATCGCATGGAATTTCTTCACGGGCCTCTACTTCAAAGCTGGAGGAGTACCTTGGGGACCTGTGGGCCTTGCTTCGGGTACATGCTTCGTTGGCATTGGCTTCTATAGACCTCTATCATCGACTGTGCCCACAATGCAAACGAGCCTGGTGCAGGCGTTCGATGAACATGGCGAAGGATTGGTCCTAAGGGGACATGACTTTGAATGGGACACCGAGCGGGAGCGTTCGCGCTCACCCCATCTGAGTGGGAAGCAAGCATATGAGCTGATCAGCCTCGTACTCTCGCGGTATCAGCAAGAGATGAAGCAAGTACCAAAGAGGGTAGTCGTCCACAAGACCTCGCGATACTGGCCCGAAGAGCGCGACGGCTTCCGCGCTGCCATAGAGGATCGAGTGGCACAGTATGATTTGGTCGCCTTAGAGTATCAAAGTGCAGTAAGGCTAATAACAACGAGCAAGTATCCGCCCCTGCGTGGCACCCGGTTCAGCGTCGGAGATTTGGACTTCCTCTATACAACCGGATTCATTTCTTCCTTGAACCAATTCCACGCAATGCATGTACCATCGCCGATCCGCATATCTGATCATGTGGGGCAGGATACGCCGCGTGACAGGCTGCTGCGCGAAATACTGCTGCTCACCAAGATGAACTGGAATTCGGCCGCGTTCGGTGCTAGCTTTCCTATAACGCTCAAATTCTCTGAGAAGGTAGCTGAGGTGTTGAAAGAGGTGCCCTCAGATCGAGACCCCTTGCCACAGTTCAAGTTTTACATCTGAAGTCCTTGGGGAGATACTAGCAGTTACATATGAATGACGCTTCGACAGATCAGGTCAGCAAGGCGGTCTGTAAGTCGTGGGTGATCGTAAGTCGGTCGAGTAGCAGCTATGTTGGATGAAACCACGTTACAACAACTAGAGGCGTTTGACACCGATGGGCTGTTGAAGGACCTCGAGAAGGTTCTCGCTCGCTTCAATCTGTTTGATGCAATCGGGGCCACGCACAAGGAGCTATGGCACTCCGACTTCCTGGCATTCCTGCTTGATCCCGCCGAGAACCACGGGCTGGGGGACCAGTTTACCCGGCGCTTCCTGACGGAGGCCGTGCCTGACCTGGCGGGGGCTGAATCGTTCGAGAACGTGCGCGTCCAGCGCGAGCATAACTTTATCGACATCCTTATAGAGGACGAGGCTACCCAGACCGCCGTGGTCGTGGAGAACAAGGTCTGGAGCCCGGAGGGTGCGGGCCAGCTAGGGGTGTACTGGAACGCTACCGCGGCTGAGCACAGCGGGTGGACCATTTGCGGGGTGTATCTGACTCCCTCAGGCCAGCTGCCGAGCGATAGCCGGTACCGGCCCATCTCGTACCGGATCGTAGTGCGCCTGCTTGAGGGCATGTTGGGGGAACAGGGTAACAGTGTGCAGGGCGACGTGACGTTGGTGATCCAGCACTATATAGACATGCTACGGAGGTCCATAGTGGGGAACGCGGATACAAAGGCGCTGGCGCGGCAGCTCTATTTCCGGCACCGTTCGGTGCTGCCGCTCATGAACCCGAACACATGGAAGAAGATGATTGAGGCGCACCTGCGGGGCCTGGTGCGGAAGTCCGAGTTGCTTGCCTCGGAAGGGACGTCCACCGACTATGTGCACTTCCAGGTAAAAGAGTGGGACCGTGCCGAGGGGCTGCGGAGGGGTGCGGTAAAGGACATTGGCTACCAGTTCCTCTTTTTCGACTGGTACAACATGGACGGCTCGCTGACCCTTTACATGTGGTTGTCCTCGCTGGTACCGACGCAGATCCATGCCCGTATTATGGAGCGGGCGAAGGAGGTGGGAGCCCCGTTCTGCACGCCCACGACGAACCCGCAGGGCTGGCACTACTTGTATGCTTTGCCCTTCCTGGGGAAGGACCATTATACCCGCTGCTCCGACGACGAGTTGCGGGCCGAGATCGATGCGAAATGGGAGCACTTCGTGGGGCAAGACCTGCCCGCTATCATGGAAGCCTTCAGGCACCAGGACTGGTTCTGGTACGCGGGCGACAAGTAGGTCAGGTAGAACAGTGTAGAGCGTAAGAATGCAAGGAGGTCCAAATACCGATGGCAGATAGCCCCACACAGGCGGAGGCACCACCGCCCCTGACCGAGGAGCAGGTTGATCGCTGGCGCGGGTATGCCGAGGAGGCCGAGAAGGACGCGGGCTTTCTCGCTCGTAACGACGAGCTGGACAAGCAGCGGCCACCGGCCCTATCCGAGATGCAGGGCACACTGCAGCAATACGTAAGCGGCAGAATGTCGTCGGAGGATCTGCGTTCGGTATTCCAGGTAAAGACGATGCACAAATGGGGTGTGTTCGGGCTGAAGGGTCTCGCGGGCGCGATGGTCTTCAACCAGCTCGTAAAGCAAATTCCGCCCGAGCATCTGGATCCCCGGCTCCGGGTTGTGCTCCTCTCCCCGCCACCGGACGACGAAACCGCTGCCCGCGCCCGCATGCAGGAGTTCTACAACTTCGTCGAGGGCTGGCGGACCTCTCATGCGCTTACGAAGACCCTGATCCAGACAACTAACATCCCCTTCTTCATCTCGGCCTGGTGGCACATACAAGACCAAGAGGTCTGGCCTATATACTACATATCGGGACGGAACACACTGAGGCGCGAGGGGCTCTACCTGCCCACGGGAAAGACTGTAGCAGACTACTTCGCGTTCCGCGCTCGCTTCCGCCAGTTGCAGCAGGCTCTTGCCATGACCCCCTGGCATTTCGAGCAGCTATGCGCCCGGCTCGACCGGGGCGCACCGGCGGATGCGGGTGAAACGACGGCACCCACCCCCAAGCCAGTGACGTCAGGGAGCGATGGTAAGCCCCAGGTGCCTGCGGCCGTGGTAACAAAGGCCGAGGAGATCACCCATAGCCAGGTGCAGTTGATGCTGGCCAAGATCGGGCAGAAGTTGGGCCTCAAAGTATGGATCGCCGAGAACGACCGCAATCGAGCCTACCATGGCGAGAAACTCGGCTCGTTGAGCATATCGCAACTGCCGAACGTGGGTATGGACCCGGAGACGCAGAAGACCATCCGGCTGATCGATGTAGTGTGGATCAAGGGGCAGCACCAGATAGTGGCAGCCTTCGAGGTGGAGCACACCACCTCTGTCTTCTCGGGCCTGCTACGCATGTCCGATCTAGTGGCCGTCTACCCCAACATCTCATTCCTCCTCTACATCGTCGCGCCCGAATCGCGCATGGACCTGGTGCGTCGGCAACTGAGGCGACCCACCTTCCAGGGGATAGGGCTGCACCAGAGATGCGGTTACTTTTCCGATGAGGCCCTCTTTTCGGAGTACCCGCATATTATGAAGTGGGCGGCGTCTCCCGACGCCATCGAGAAGCAGCTCGCGCAGCGGGTAGGAGACGTGCAGGAGGGGGAGCCTGCCGACTGGCTGCAGGACTAGCTCTGGGCACGGCGCACCGACCCGGTATTGTGACGCTTATTACCCCATCTTCCAAGGGGGCGACCGCAGCCCTGGCATTGCCCGCCCCTATCGGTAGCTGGAAGGAGGAAAAAACGGCATGACGCTGTACGCGGATGGGAAGGCGTTTACAAAGGGCATCATCCAGTGCCCTGCATGTGAGCGCCTGGACAATTATGAGGTGCCCGAGGAGACCCCAGACGAGACCCCGTACATCCCGATAAGTTTCACCCAGGTGCAGAGATACAACGACGAGCACGGCGCCAGCAACCACCTGGTAGTCGGGCTGCGGTGTGAAGAGGGGCACCAGTGGGTACTTGAGTTCCAAGACCACTGGGCTGCGGTATTCTTCAACGAGCGCGAACTGCAGCAGGACAGCAACACATCACGGGCCGTGGGACCGGAAGATCAGTAACATGGTCGCTAAGGGTAGCCGCCACTCGGCGTGCGTGAGGCGCCGACGGAGAGACGACTGAAGGGAGCAAGACCTACATGGCAGGCGGCCTTTATGTACTGCAGTCGGATGGTCAGCTGGTGGAGATGAAGGAGCAAGAGTATGACTCGGAGTACCTGTTGCAGGGCCTGCTCGGGACCCTGAGCGGTAGGATCGGCCCGACGCGCCCACCGGGGCCACCTAACCGGGCTGCTGCGTGACATATAGGCGGGCAGACAATCGCTGGAAGTTAGCCAACGCGTGAGCGCAGGGGCCAAGCGTCGGTACAAGAGCCAACCGAGCGCGGGTAGCTTCCTAATCAAGGGCATCCTATTTGGCTCGGCCCAACCACCCTGCCAGCCTGCGGCTTAGGAGAAGCAAATCGCCCGACCGATCGCGGGCTAGTCTGCCCCTTGTGGTGTGGGAGAGTTCATCGTACGCAATCTCCAGGAGGTCGATATCGTGCCGGGGCAGTTCATCCCGGCGCCGCTGGTCGTACAAGGATCGTTGCTCACCCCTGTTTACGCCGCTCACCGTAAGGCGGTGAGGCTTGTCAAAGAACGGGGTGGGCCGAGTGTGCTGGGGCTCCCTGTCCTCGATGACCAGGTGTAGGGCGGGGTAATAGGCATCGACCGGCAGGCGGGTTCCCGCGTCCCCTCGGAGGAAGTCGAATCGGTGTTGACGCAAGGCCGCCTGACCGAGTAGCTCGTCGCACATATCTATGACGTACGCTTCGTCACGCTGTGGCGTCACGGCGTGCCTACTCCGCAATTGCCGTTCCGGGGTGGGTTCTGATAGCACCGCCTTATGGGCCGAGTCGGGCCTCTCGGGTGTTCCCGTACTAGTACCTATTCGGTCGATGTACCAGCGCCCATTCGGCTCCTGACGCTGCCCAGCTATGTTCCTCGACCGCAGCAGCTCCCTGAGTGGCTTGCCGGGCCGCTCAGTGGAGTCCCGCAGCAGCCCGACCTGGTCGAGCCACTGCGCCGCATCCACGGCCCCTACGAAATCCATCGCCCGGCGAGCAAGTCCCATTTGGAGGAAGCGGTTTATCTCATCGATATCAGAGGCCATTTTGATCACTCCGTCCGTCAGTGTACCGCTCATGAGCATATGCAGCCTTGTACCCATACCTCGGTGTCGGCGGACCCGTATCCGAGCCTGAGTATTGGCAGGACGCTGGTGGTGACGGCCCGGCTAGTCGGGGTCTGCCCCGATAATCAGCCTTAGTCCTCTCGATCCCCTGTCCGACCAGCGACCAGGCCGTTGTCAGCCAGCAAACGAGACACGCGTTCGATGTGCCACATAAAGAACGGGGTGCCGTTTCGCAGCGGCGTCGAGATGCAATAGCCGCCCTCAATCGCTTGAGGGGTAGCGATACCCTCCTGGTTCCTCAATCCCACCACTTTCAGGGCTCTTCCGAGTTGTGCCGGGGACATGCCGAACCGCCTCCCCAGGTCCGTCTGGCTGGCCCAGTTATCCCGGAACCTCCCCTCCTGGGGCTTTCCCCCGGACGCCGCGGCGTCCGCTCTGGCGTTTTGCTCCCGACGGACCCATTCAAAGTCCACCCCGCCCGGTATCTGTTCGGCCAGGGCCCATACCCTCCCTAGCAAGGGGACGAGGTGGGGAGTGCGACACGCGTACTCTTCGCGTACCTGCCTTATGACCAGCTGGCTGTCCCCGCGCACCTTGAGCGGCCCTCGCCCACCCCGCGCGATATAGTCCTCCAGAAGTGCGATCAAGCCCCTGTACTCGCCACGGTTGTTCGTGTTGGTGTGGTCAGGAGGCGCGCTACCGCTCTGGGGGGATAGGTCCACCCCGCCCATGCGCAGGTGCCAGCCCCACCCGAGACGACCGCCAGGGTTAGGGTCGGCCGATCCATCGAATTGCCCTTCGTCGATTTCTGCTCCCTCTGCTTTCATGTCTGCTGTTCTTCCCTGGCTTCCAGATCGCTCAGGGTTTGTCGCCTTTGGGCCTTATTCGTTCGCTACAAACCCCACCCACCAGTACCCTCATCGCTCGTTCCGGCCTCGTCACCAAGATGAAGGAGCCACCCTGCCATGGCTGATTGGCGATGGGGTTCAAATTATACCTTCTTCACTCGAGCGCGGTCCTCGTTTGCACCACCTGGTTGGAGCTTGGTCCGGAGGGCATTTTGTACGTTATGCACCTGTATGCACCTGCGACCGACGCTAGTGCACACTATTCAAACGTGATTAAGCCCAACTTGGTGAGCCGAATACTGAGAGCCTGCGCACTAACTCCAAAGCCTTCCGCAAGATCGTGCAAGGCAGCTTCGTCAAAAGCATCAACACGCTTCTTTCTGAGCTCAGCTTTTACCAGGGTCTCTGGCATGAGCAGTTCGGCAGCGAATGCGTTCGCCTGGATCTCCTGGTACTCCGTACCATCCGATGAGTGCTCATCCCGGAAAAACACCGGGGCAGCGTCCACAAACACGTTCGAAGGTGCGTCTCTGCCGTGCAGGAAGTAGTGGCCAAGCTCGTGGGCTATCGAAAAGCGCTTGCGGTTGGGGTGATGCGCGACATTTACCCCTATAATGGCTCGCCCATCCTTCACGATCAGCACGCCTGACACCGACTCGTCTAGTGGCACTTCACGAACATCTATGTTGTGAGCGCGCGCTATCGCAACTACGTCTACAGGCAGCTGGTCACCATACTCTTTCGAGATGCGCCGGGCGGTTTGTTTAGCGTTGATCACCATAGGGTATTCCCCGTTCCAGTATTCTCTGCGACTCCTCTACGAATCCGGCCGTCATTGGTAGATATTCCATAGTGCTGCGGGGCGAATACGCAGTCACTTCGCTGTTGGACGGGAGCACAGCCGTCACCTCTATATCAAGAGCACGGCACAGTCTGTAAACGACGTGTAACGGTGAGTTCTGCTTACCGACTTCGATCACTGCAATGGACGCGCGAGAAACACCGCTCTTCTCGGCCAACTGTGCTTGCGTCCACTTCAGCTTGCCGCGCGCTGCCTTGAGCCGCTGGCCAAGCTCCCGGTACAAGACGTTTTCATCTATATCCATGTCACACAGTATAGAGGGTTGGGGATGCCTCGTCAATGGCTCTTGTTATTGGCATTCACAATATAAGTCATCCACAATTGCAAGAGCTGAGTTGCTTTTGATATACTGGGTGCATCTGAGCGGAAGTGTGCCCTCGGAATGCCGTGCTCGCGGGGAACGAAGTAATAATGGAGGGCGATTTGCATGTGGCATGATAACGAGTCTGAGTTAGACCTGTTGGGTTTCGACACTCTGGTGGACACGGTAGTGATGTTGGTCCACCAGCCGAACCTGCTTCCCTTAACGCTAGGCATTTTCAGCGACTGGGGCGGGGGGAAGTCGAGTCTGATGGCGCAGGCCCGAAACCGCCTGGCCTCGGAGCAAAAGAACAATAAGGCTCGCTATATTTGCCTTACCTTCAACCCGTGGCAGCACGAAGACTACGACGACGTAAAGGCGGCGCTAATGATAGCCGTTATGACCGCGTTGCTGAAGAACCAGAGTTTCATAGACAAGGTACAGGAAGCGGCCGGCTCCAAGGTAAAAGAGTTAGCCCAGAAGCTGTGGCGTAGGATCAACTGGTTTCGTGTGGCGGGTTTCGCGGCCAAAGGTGTTGGAGCCCTATACGCCCTTTCGCAAGCCCAGCCGACGGGTATCACGCTCACCCTCGGCAACGTGAACGACGTCATAGATACGGCGAAGGCAGTGGCTGAGGTAGGCAAGGAAGTACTTAAAGATGAGAAGGGAGGAGACGCGTCTGAAAAGAAGGAGCCCATAGAGCAGAGTATCGGCGAGTTCAGGCGTGACTTTCAGGATCTGCTCGCGTCGCTCGACGTGGATGCCTTGGTGGTATTTGTAGATGATCTTGACCGCTGCCTCCCCAGCATCGTGGTGGATACTCTAGAGGCTATACGCCTGTTCCTCGCTGTGCCCAAGACCGTGTTTGTGCTTGGAGCGGATGAAGAGGTAGTGCGCGATGCAATAGCTACTCGTTACCCGGAGTTGGCTCGCCAGCGGGAGGATGTAGGTCGTAAATACCTCGAAAAAATGGTGCAGATCCCAATCAGGATCCCACCCCTCACCGCTCCTGAAACCGAAACGTACCTGAACCTACTAGGCTGCTTGAAATACCTGGAGCCGGGCACCGCCGAGACGTTAGTGCAGGCCGCTAAGCAGAACCGCACTACTGGTACCCTAGACGTAGCTATGGACGAGGGGATAGCGAAGACCCACGTGGGCGACCTGCCCGAGGATCTCACCACCTACTTGCACATAGTTGCCCGTATCGCCCCCACTCTCTCGGGAGGGCTACAGGGCAACCCCCGCCAGACAAAGCGGTTTATGAACACGCTCCTCATGCGGCAGGAACTGGCGAAGCTGCGAGGGGTAGATCTCGATCCCGCGGTGCTCGCCAAGCTCATGATCCTGGAGTACTTCTACGAAGTGCAATATCAGCAACTCTTCAGGTGGCAGCAGGAGGGGAAAGGCTACGCGCAGCCTCTCGAGGAAATGGAGGCGCAGCCGCTCGGCACGACGCCCGACGAAGGCGCGAGCCTAGAGGAGGACGTCAGGGTGTGGTTGGGCAGAGCGGACCTCCGATCATGGCTGGCTCTCGAACCGAAACTGGCTAAGATTGATCTTGGCCCATATTTCTATTTCTCCCGAGACAAGGCTCTGGCGAAGATAGAGACCGGGCGTCGGCTCAGCCAGCCCCTACAAGAGATATTGGGCAGGCTGCTGTCCGATAGCGACATAGACCGCTCGGCAGGCGAAACAGCGGCCGTAGCCCTTTCAACTGAGGAGTTTTCGCAGGTGTACGAGGTCGTGTTATCGCGCTTTGTCCGGGATCCGCGCACCCAAAACAGCAGGCTCGGTCCTACGCTGATTAAGCTGGGTGCCGCAAAGCGGGACGCTATACCTGCCCTGGCGAAGGCTCTGCAGGACGCGCCAGTAAAGCTCGTGCAGTCCGCCATTGCCCTGCAAATCAGTACCTCGTGTGAGCAGGGCGGTCTTCCCGCCGAGATGCGAGAGGTACTGCAGCGGTGGACAACCCAAAACGACAATCCTGCTCTAAAGCGTAGCACTGAGCAAGCGCTGGCCGGCCCGAGACCGATGCCAGGAAATCGGAGGTAGCAGTGGGAACGTCCACTTCATACTCAGGGCCAAGCAACGGAAGTTGGCCTGCCGCAAAAGCCCTGGCCACCCGTTTCGCCAAGCAGGGAGGGACGGGCGGGGGCTCTATGACCCCAGACCGCGTGTGCGATGCCTACGTGCGGGCACAGGGCGGGGCGTCGGGTGCCGCGCAGCAGGCCGTCGCAGGGAGAGCCGCCGCTGGAGGCCTGGGGCGGTTCCTATCGGGCTACGCTGGTGGGGGGCTTGCAGGCGCGCTGGAGGAGGCGGGGCTAGGCCACCTGATCGGGCAGGATAGGAACGCTGTTATTTTGGGGCTGGCCGACGCCTTGGTCGGAGCGAACCGCACTCTGGAGGAGTCGGCCGCGAGGGATGCGCTGCTGGAAGTACTACAGGATGAACTCGGTGAAGAAGCACTCCTCGACCCAACCTCCATCGCTAATGGAGCTCTACTCGATGCAGGCGCCGTAGGCAGCATCATCGAGGCCTTTATCGCCGCCTACATTTATGCAAGGTTGATACAGCAGCTTGGGCGGCAAATAAACGAAGGTGCGCCCACCATCCCCGCCGCTCGCCGAGTAGAAGAGGATCTGCGGGCGTATATCAAGGCCAGCGTGCACCTGGACTTGCGAGGCATCGATCCGGTAGCGTTCAACTGGAACGGCCCGGAAGGCGCCCAATTTGTGGATGGGCTAATGCATAGCGCCCACGAGCAACTACGGCTATCTATTACCAGCGAGGTGTAATATGACCTATACAGCGTTCCTGCGTAACTCCGCTCCCACCGATGTGCCCCCCGCGTACCGGGGTGGGCTGGTGCTGGACCTGTTCCCGGAGCTAAGCCGCTCGACTCTTACCGCACACCTGCACAAGATCGTAGAGGAGGTAGGGCAACCAACGCCGCAGGCTATTGAGTTCGCCATGTTTAGTGCGGCTGTATATGCCGCCGACAAGAAAAGCCCGCGCGGGCGAACAGAGGACCGATGGACCCGAAGCTTGCAGTTGAGTGCTCCTGTTTCGAACGTGGAAGCATGGGTGCCTGCCACCCCGATCTTGAAAGATGCGCTCGAATATCTCACCGGCGACCTATGGTCTCTGGGTTGGCGACAGGAGCGCACACGTATCTGGGGCGCGAAGCGAACGGCCCGCCGAGACTTCGACGCAGTATGCCTGTTTTCCGGTGGGCTCGATTCCCTCATAGGGGCTGTGAACCTCCTTGAGTTGCCGGAGCAGCCAAACGTAGTGTTGCTCGGCCACTACGACAGCACCAGGACGCCTCGTGTACAGGAGGACTTGGCGAATGTTCTCAAAGATCGCTACGGGCCAAGGCGGGTGGAGCTTGTGCAGGTTATGGTACGCCCCGCCGAGTCGCGTGACCAACAGCAGTACCAGTTGCCCAAAATGCGAGAGAACACTACCCGTAGCAGGTCGCTGGTTTTCCTCGGACTTGGCCTTGCTGCCGCCTCGGCGCTGCGACCTGAGACCCCACTGTACATACCCGAAAACGGTTTTATAGCCCTGAACGTGCCTCTTATCGGTGCCAGGCTGGGGAGCTGCAGCACGCGCACAACACACCCCCACTTCCTGAAAAGGCTCGGCGAGGCTATACGAACCGTGGGGATTACTAACCCCATCATAAACCCGTACAGATTCCAGACGAAGGGGGAGATGCTAATGCAGTGCGCAAACCAGGAACTCATAAGAGATCTCGCCAGAATGTCGATCTCTTGTGCTCACCCCGAGGTGGGCCGGTACGAGCGCACGGGCTATGGCAACTGCGGATATTGCTTCCCCTGCCTTATTCGACGAGCCTCTATGCACGCCGCTGGTCTGGACGACCCTGGGCATTATGGACGAAACGTGTGCACGGACCGAGATCTTTACGACCGCGGCAGGACGCGTGGCCGGGATGCACGCGCGCTCTTTGAGGCGTTACAGCTTCTATCGACTCCTCTGCGCTCGAGCGCGCTTGCCCCGGCCCTCGCGGGGCCTGTGCGCGCAGAGGAACTCGGGGAGTACGCCCGCCTGTACAGGCAAGGAATGCAGGAACTGCAGAACTTCTTTGAGCAGGGGTCTACAGAAGCAGTGCGCCAGCTCGCAGGATTGTAGGTTACCAGTGGCGCGTCCGGTACTTCTAGACACGCACTGTCATCTTGACCAATATCAGGATCGCGCAGTTCTGGAGCGATCCCTACGGGCAGGCGGCGTGGTGGTGATAGGAGTTTCGAACACCCCCTCCGCATACGCACAGATGCGCCGCACGTTTGAGGGGCACCGTAATGTGCGGTTTGCGCTAGGTGCCCACCCCTTGGACGTGGACAGGCTTACGCCTGGAGAGTGGGCCATTTTCTACCGTTCTCTACCAGAAACGACATATGTTGGGGAGGTAGGGCTCGACTTCTCGCAGGAGGGAGTAGGCACCAGAGTCCAGCAGGAGCAGGTGTTTCGCCGCGTGCTTGAAGGGGTAGCCGGGAAGGGGAAAGTGCTCACCATACACTCCCGACGTGCGGAAGCCGCCGTGCTCGAACTGCTGACCGAGTACAGGGTGGGGCCTGTAATCTTTCACTGGTACTCAGGCCCTCTCGGCGTGCTCGAGCGAGTGATCGAGAGCGGGCATTTCTTATCGTTCAACCCTGCTATGACGTTGAGCAAAGGGGGCCGGCGGATCATAGAGCGAGTGCCGGCCGAGCGCGCCCTTGTAGAGACCGATGGTCCTTATGTGAGTCTTCAGGGCCGCCCGGTTACACCCTCGGACGTAAGGATGGTATATGCTTACCTCGCTAAGGTCCGGCAGTTGTCTTTAGAGGAGGTTGCAGAGCAGATATTCAGTAATTTCCGCTCACTAATAGGTAACCCGGAGACCAGGGAGTAATGGGTATGCTGAACAAGATGTTCGAGCGGCTAGGTGGAGCATACCTGACGAACCAGTCACGTATTCCGTGGATCTTGTCTTGGAGGATATCGGGGCCAGACGGCCCACGCGTAAGTTGGTCAGTCTGCACCCGGGATGGAGAGTTGTATGCCCACTAGAAGGCCGAAGGTCCCCGACAATATCCTGACGGAATTGCTCATGAAGAGCAGAAGGCGATGCTGCCTGTGTGTCGGACTGAACTTTGATTTGGGTGTAAAGCCCTCTCAGGTAGCACATGTGGACCGCAATCCTACAAATAACGATCCCGATAATCTGGCAGTATTATGCCTGCCGCATCACGATGAGTACGATTCGAAGCGCAGCCAGAGCAAGGGATTAACGGAAGGCGAACTCAAAAAGCACAGAGGCAATCTGTATGAGATCGTTGCGAAGAAGGACTCCGAACTACGGTTTCCCAATCCCCTCTATGCCGAAGGTGACACAAATGACGGCACGAGTAAGTTCGTACTGGCTTCAGCCAAAATACTGGGCCAACTACTCGAAGCATATGATGCAGAGAAGTTTCGCCTCGAGCACAGTAACATCCCAACAGGTAACATGATTTTGCAGCTCGGGCAGGTCGCCGTGGACGCGGGTGAGTTTGACGCTGCCTTAGAGGCATTGGTAATGCTCCTACGCTTGGCCTGTGATCATTATGACAGTGGGGCGTTCCGGTACAAGGGACTAAATAAGCTACCCGCCGCTAATGCATTCACTGCTGCTATTCGATTGTTGGAGCGCTTTATTGTGGAGGATATCGGTTTCTTCGAGCGTTCAGTAAAGCGGATGCAGCTATACGCGATGATCCAGGACCAGCCAATGCCTCAGCTAAGGGAATATAAGGAAATGCCAAGGGGCTCGTTCGACGTTGTATTCACCATCTTGTGGCATGTCCTTCGGGATGTAGTCGCATGGATGGACGAAGAAGGCTCTTTTCCCGCGCGAGAAGCTATGTATACTGCGCGCATGGACAAGACTGCGCTGTCAGCTAGTGTAAGCCGCACGATTACTAAGAGCTTGGCCGATCTTCTCATGGGACTTGGTGTACTAATATCAAGCAATGGAACCCCATTTCCGGCTTCCCTGCATCTGCCAAGGATCGTAGGCACAGATCGACTCGGTACTTCGTTTGACACTGACGAGCCTCCAGCTGTAAGTGATGAAGAGGCCATGATACGTGAGAGATTGCGTAATTTGGCACAGGCCTGCCTTCTTGTTCTAGATCTTCCCGAGGCTGAATACAAGCAGTTGTTGTCCAACTTAGAGTATCGTCTGGCTGCGATTATTGGCACATCTACCGTTCGTAAGGCTAAGACAGATACCTTGCAGCAGGGCATAGATGCCGTACGAGGGCGTGCAGTGGTTCCTGGGCATCATACTGTTGTTATAACAACCTCGAGTGACTCAGATAGAGATCAAATCCAAGCGGCTTACAGAGATGCTCTAGCACAAGGCCAGGCTATCGCACAGACCCTGAAGGGCTTGCTGCTGAAGCAGCGACCTATCACCTGACAAGCCCTGAGCACGGCACATCGGAGAGGATAGAAAATGATGAGCCTCAAGCTAGGAAGGGTGCGAGCGAAATGATAGATATGTACACCAACAGGTTCCTCGTATCCTGGACGCTGCTAGCCCTCGACACTGCGGCAGGCAAGGATCCTACGTAGTCGAGCAGTTGCCCGCCTGTGTGGGTCACACGGCGCGGCTGTGCGGCAATGTGCACCGGGCTTGGCAGCAGGTAAATAGTAGAATGGAAGGGCGCACGGATGCATGAAGATCTAAATATGAGCCCCGACAGGGCCCCACTCGCCAACCTGATCTGGTATTTTAATGCGCAAGTGTTTGCCTCCTACAGGAGCGAGCCGCATAAGTACGTGCTTACGGATGACTACTTCGAGGGGCACCTGAGAATCACCGACTCCTACTACGAGGAGATCGAGGTGGCAGGCCAGCGCGGCGGTATGGATGTCCTGTTTGGCTATAGGACGCTGCGTAGCGGGGAGCTTGCGGTGGCCGCGTGGTTCCCGGATCTGGACAAAATGCCGGAGGAGCATAAGAGGCGATGGGACGGCTTCCGCCTCCGGGACCCACAGTGGCTGGAGTATACGTCCGATACCCGTTTTCGTCTGTGGGTGCAGCGCTACATGCAGGGGAGCTGGCACGTGCCCGCGGGGGTTCTGTCGCGGTTGAAGAGCGCCGTGCGCCTGATAAACGGCCTTACCGATGAGGCGGAGAGGGTGGGCGTCCCGCTTTTCAAATTCCAGGATACCGCCAGCCTGCATTTCCCTGCCGCCGAGAATAACCATGCTTATCAGAACGCCCAGAAAGACTTGTACGGGTATCTGATCGATGGACTCAATAAAGAATGCATCAGCCGCGTGGCGGCACGGACAGGTCAGCCTCTAAACCTCGCATCGGAGCGCACCGTGGCTGCGTTGAAGAAGGTACTGCCCGGGCTGGCTACCTCTCCGGCTTTTGCCAGTGCGTTCGAGAAGGTAAGCGCGGGTAGAAGGGGATCGAGCCACGGGGTGCGCTCGGCTACGCGCTTCGCGGCGTTCGATACGTATGCCGACGACCTGGAGCAGTGCGTGCTGGCCCTGCAGGAACTGCGGGGAGAATTGGAGGGTGTGCTAGACATGGACGCGGAAAGGGCAACGGAGCGGCAGGATGCCAAGAAGATGCTGCCTAAACTGGATCCCTCGAAGCCGATCCACTCTAACTACGCCATCGCGCAGGCCCCGCATATGGTCGGCAAAACCGTGGAGCGTGTAGAGATAGGCTTCCGCCAGAGCATCCCGCAGGTGCACGAGAGCGAGGCTCTTATCATGCATTTCACGGACGGCTCTATTATGGGGATAGATACTGGGTCTAACGTCTGGAACGTCTGCCAGGACCATGAGGATGCCGGGTTAAAGCCGCAGGATTTTCATGTGGACCTTGCCCTGCGGTGGGTTCCTGAAGCTTAGGAAGGGTGTTAGAGATGGCGTTCGTGATGAAGCTGCTAGAGCGCCTGAGCTGCGTAATATTCGATGAAGGGGCTACGGATTCCGTAGCTCCCTCTCCTCGGAGGGCGATGGACACATATACACTGCGTGACAAGCACGGCCGGGTGTTTACGATGGCTGTCGGTCAAGAGGACCCTTTTGGTTCGCGTTGGTGGGTACTATCTGGGAGTAGGCGCAAGCGCGGGCAAGCAGCAGCCATAGGCTACGTAGAGGCCGTACGTATGCCTGACGACCCGCCGGACACGCTCACCCTTGCCGATATAAGGATAGAAGTTCCCTCCGACAGGCACGGCGGGCTAGGCACTGCCCTGCTGGGGACGCTGTTTAGCATTGCCCAACGACAGGGAGTGCGCTACATACATGGCTTAGTGACGCCTAAAGATCAGCACGCTACCCCTGGTTTATTAGACTGGTACCGGCGCGAAGGGTTTTCTGTTCGACCGGGCGGTAACTCAGCCTTGATACACATAGATCTGCATGACGGTCGGTCTGAGAGGGAGGAGTAGGAACCCATGTCCGTGGAGCTAAAGTACCTTCAAGTTCTATACGGGACGGTGGGCGCTCGGGACAAGTTCGAGGAGATGTGCTCACTGTTGATAAAAGGCGAGTATCCAGACGCAAGGGCGATCAGGGTATACAAAGGCGATGGTGGCGTAGACCAGTCAGTCGGGCATTGGGATGGTCACTCACCCGTTGCCGTGTTTCAGCAAAAGTACTTTCCTGATCGCTTGGGCGACACCCAAAAGCAGGAAATTCGGGACTCGTACAGAGCGGCAATGAGCAATGGCAACTTCACGCTGGCGAAGTGGACTTTGTGCATCCCCATTAATCTGAGCCAAGAAGAGCAGCGTTGGTGGGACGAGTGGAAGGCAAAGCAGGAGCCTACCGGACAGGTGATTGAGCTTTGGGCGGCCGTCGATATTGTACGCCTGCTGATGCAGTCGAAAAACCAGGGCATCAAGGAGGCGTTCTTCCAACAGGAGCACCTCGCGCAAATCCGGGAAGTGCATCAGGCCGTAGTCGGCAGAGGCGGCGCATCGCCGGGTACTGATGAGGAACGTTTTGCGAAGCAGCGAGTTGAGTCGATCAGTCCGCTCTTACAGCAAGCGCAAAGCAGAGGGTACTGGGAGCTCATGGTCCATCCCCATACCTTCTCTCAACGGCGGCTCCCAGATATGCGCACCATGCATTGCGTCTTAGAGGAATCAGCTGTCAGGATTAGCAGTGCTTGGTCCATCCCTACGGCTGAGGACCTAACCATGTTCGACGACTGGCTCTCTCAAGATACGGCTATTCTTTTTGGGCCGCGAGTACTTCGATTCTATCAGAGCGGGCAGTTCGTATACACCTTCAGCTTTGTTGAGGACTGGTTCGTCCCCCGCGAAATGAGGACCCTCGAAGCCTCGGAGTGGGAGGCTGGCACGGGCAGATACCTGGTACTTGGCGGGACGGTGACGGTTCTGGCCGCGCTATTCCTGTTAGCCGCCAGGCTGACGCAGACGGAACCCTACAGAGGAGAGAATGTCCATTTGGAAGTACGGGCCACAGGTCTACAAGGGCGAAGCCTTTATGAGCCCGAGCGGCACACGACCTACGGGAGGGCCACTACGCCTGTGTTCACGTACCCTCGGGATTATGCGCCGAGCCACATGGCGAGCATGCATCGACAGCATGCCCTGCACGCCGCGGCAGAGCTATTCATGCGATTCGGGCTACGCTGCTCTGCACCCGAACTCGAGGGCTATATCAACATACAGGCCCAAAATTAGGGTGTGGTATGCACAGGACATGTGTGGGCAATGCTCCTCTTGCCCTGGAGAACTACGAATGGAAGCCTTCCTGTACCGAATGGCTGAAGCCGAACCAATCACTGACTCTTTGGTGACAGCGCAATTCCCCCGGCCTACGTTGGGTGTCTCAGGGGACCTCGCCGTGCAGGTGAGTGAGGATCGCAGACGAGTGCATGCTATGGCTCGGAGCACCATAAGCGTGGGATGTACAGAATGGTCTCTACCTAACTGGACAGAGAGTTCACGTCGTGTGCTATTACCACAGGGTGCATCTTCATAGCCATACTGTCCACAAGGCGCAAGTCTGAGGGAGGCTGGTAACCTACACCTCGGCCTTTGCCCGATGCTTGCACTTTTCCTCGAACCAAATAAGGACCGAGACCACCACCGGCCAACACCTTCTTATTCTCCTCGTAGGCGCTGGAGAACAGCACCACCTCAATAAGACCGTAACGGTCCTGCAAGGTCAGGAAGAGCATCCAGTTGCCATCTCTGGCCATGTGTCGGCGGCCAGCTGCTATCACCCCCGCTACCGTTACTTCTCGATCCGGGAACCGGGCTAACTGGCTGCTGAACACCACACCCTGATCCTTCAACTGGTCATCATATAACTCCATCTCGTTGCAACTCAGCGCGAAGCCCAGTGTCTGTCTCTCCAGGAGGAGCTTCTCTCGTGGCGTGTAGTCAATAAGGTCGGGTACGTGAACATGAAGGGTCTCGTTGCCAAGTACCCTTGGGGTGTTGTCGGTGTGCTGCTGGTGTTGCACCAGGTTCCCCATCATCACGTGCAGAGGCATGCCGTCGGAGCCAGTAGCCTCGGTGGCCAGATATACAGAGCTACGGTCTGCGCCTGCTCGCCGCACCCATTTGGCGCTGCTGCCTCGCGCAGTAAACAGCATGGGAAGAAGCCACACCATCTGTTTGCGGTTGAGGACCTGCTCAAAAATCGCGCCAACAGGTTCACCGAGCATGCCTTCCACCCGCACGATAGCAGGCATTTCAGGCATTGAGGCCGGAATTGTAGACGCGGCGGACTCGTGTAGCCTGTCACAGGCTCCAACCTTGACCAGCGCAGTCAGCTCCGAAAGGCTCAACTCTACTCTCGCCATCAGGTCCGAGAGGGAACGGAACTGCCCACCCCTGCGCCGTTCCGACAGGAGGGCGTCAATCGAGCGCTCTGACAACCCTTTCACAAACTGCAGTCCCAGGCGAATGGCATGTTTCGTGTGCGACCCATGCGGCCCATGTGGGCCACGTGCCTTCGTTGGCACCTCACACCAGGCACCACTCCGGTTCACATCTACCGGCAGCAACTCGATACCGAGCCGGCGAGCCTCCTCGATATAGACCGTGGGCCCGTAGAAGCCGGCCTGGTTGTTGAGGACGGCTGCCAGGTATTGCGCGGGGTAGTGAGCTTTAGCGAAGGCAGTGCGGTAAGCGGTCAGGGCATAGGAGCATGCGTGGCCGCGGCAGAACCCGAAGCCGGTGTAGCCGGATACGACTTCCCACACCTTTTCGGCCTGCATCTGGCTGATGCCCCGCTCGATGGCACCCGCGACGAAGCGGCTGCCCAGTCTGGTGCGCTCTTCTGGCGACTGGGTCTTTGCGATCTCCTTACGCAGTTTTTCGGCCTCACCCAGATCCAGCCCCGCCAGGGTATGCGCCAGCTGGAGAAACTGCTCCTGGTAGAGTATCACCCCATAAGTATCTTTGAGCACCGCTTCCATCGAGGGGTGGGGGAACGTCACCGGCTCCTGCCCCAGGCGTCTGCGCATGAATGTCTCCATGAAGCCGCCCGTCAGCGGACCCGGTCTGAAGAGGGATATGGCCGCAGCCACGTCATTCAGGTTGCGCGGGCACAGCCATTTCAACAACGGCCGCATGCCGGGGCTCTCAAGCTGGAAGCAGCCGAGCGTGTTCCCTGCTGACATCAGTTGAAAGGTACTCTGATCATCGAGGGGTATCGCCTCAAGGGATTGGGCTATATCTCCCCCGTTAGCCGTGCCGTGTGCAAGCCCTGACGCCTGCAACGTATCTACCAGAGCCGTGAGCGCCCTGCTTCCCAGCAGGTCCATCTTGACCAGGCCCATGCTCTCGATGGCATCTTTGTCATACTGTGTGATGGCCATACTGGCATCGCGGGCCGCTCTCTGAAGTGGCACCAGGCTTGCTATCGGCCCTGGCGCTATCACCACTGCGGCGCAGTGCATCCCGCAGTGCTTGGGCAGGCCCTCTATGGCCTGGGACAGTTCGAAGGCCACCCTCTCTGTATCATCACGGAAGCGCGGCTGTCGGAGCTGGCGCGACCGGCTACTAGGCTCTTCTGTTCCGTGTTCCGCTTCTCTCGCATTACCCACAAGTTCCACTGCCTCGGTCAACTCCGGCATCTCTTCGTTCCCATCGAGGATGTCGTCAGCTGACGAGAGATCCGGCAGCCTGGAGGCTACATAGCTGACGCGTTGGGGAGCTATCCCCAGCGCCTTCGCCATTTCGCGCCAGCCGGAGCGCAATCTGAAGGTGATGTATGTGCCGACGTTGGCTACGTGTTCTCGCCCGTAACGCTCGTAGACATAGTGGAGCACTTCGTCCCTTCGTCTCCAGCACAAATCGAGATCTACATCGGGCAGTTCGTGCTCTGCGCGCGAGGCGCTGAGAAACCTCTCGAAGAGGAGATCGTTTTGCAGCGGATCCACCTGGGTTATGCCCAATACGTACCCGACCAGGCTGTTGGCGGCGGACCCGCGGGCCATGATCGGAATGTCCTGAGAGTGCGCGAAATCGACTATATCCTGGATAACCAGAAAGTAGGTGGAGAACCCCAGTGCCTCGATGATCTCCAGTTCGTGCTTGAGCCTGGCGATAACGGCTTCGGTGAGGGGGCGGTAGCGCCGGGTCGCACCGTCGAAGGCAAGCTTCCACAGCTTTGAGTAAGGCGTGTCCCCCTCCAGCCCCACGCCAGGAAAGAGAGGTTTACCCATGGGCAACTCGACGGTGCACTGCTCGGCGATATAGTGAGTGTTGGCCAGGGCCTGCGGGTACGCATGGAACAACTCGGCCATCTGCTCTGTCGTCTTGAAGTGGCGTTCGGTGCCGACCTCTTCCTGCAAATCGGGATGCGCCTGCAGCCGTCCCTCGACAACCTGCAAGGGGGGCTCGCGAAACGCTCCTCTCCCCTTCCGCGCCACGGCCAGAGCCATTGCCGTCGAGGCGTCATCTGCATCGACATAGAGAACATCGTTCGTAGCAACAACCGGGATACCCAATCTATTCGCCAGGTCGGCCAGCACCGGCAGGGCACCTGTGTCGCGCTCGTTGAGGGCCGTCAATTCTATGAAGAGATTTCCCTCCCCAAAGGCGGCCACCAGCGTGCCGGCAGCACGGGCTGCCTGCTCGGTCTTGCCCTGCATCACCAGGGAGTTGATCAGCCCGTGCTGGCCGCCCGACAGCGCGACCAAACCCCGGGCGTAGCGGCCGGACAGGAGCAAGCCACGCTGTAAACGGACGTCTTTGACCTGAAACTTACTGAGGTGTCGAAGCGGCGATGGCCGGTCTGTGAAGCCGAATACCGGGATACCCCAGAGGCCCGGATCCCACGGAAGTATTTCTCCATCATAGCCTTCGTCATCCTCTTCGCCTTCTTCGCCCTCGTCAAATCCAGCAGGGGGCAGAGCACCAGTATCAGCCTTGAGGCGCAGGATCGTGGAGAGGTGGCACAGGTTACGGTAGCCATCCAGGTTGCGTGCGAGCAAGGTAAGGCTATATCCGTCGTCGAGGTCGATCACCATGCCGAGCAACGGTTTGATGCCAGCCTTTTGCGCGTGGGAGTAGAAGGTGACCGCACCGTACAGGTTGCCGCGGTCGGTCAGGGCGAGCGCGGGCATGTGGAGCTGCCTGGCCCTGCTGACGAGGGCCTGCGGGGTGGCCGTACCTTCGAGCAGAGAGTACGACGAATGGCAATGTAGGTGTACGATCTCCAACGGCCTGCCTCCTGGCTGGCTCTGTTTATTGGCTCAAATGGCGGTGGAACTATCTCTTAGATAGCTTATATATTAGAACATACGTTCGTGTCAAGGCCTTGGGAGAGAATTCATCCAGATCAGAGGTTTTACTGGCCTTATGAACGCTTTTGGGCCTGTGCTGGCCAAACCCACTCCTGATTTGTGCTTTGACATGTGAATGCAAGTAACATGAGCCCTGCGCAGATAACTGGGAGCACATTTGTACCCACACAGAGAGCGGTGTAGTTGACATATCCCATCAGCACCCACATAACCGTATCTCCAAGTTTGCGTTTGCCTTCCCTTTCCTTTGCCTCTTCTCTTCTTGAACCTTAGTGCTGCCCTGACCTCCTGACCTTCTGGGCTCTTGCCCCTGCAACTCTTGCCACAGCATCGCTCTCAGGATAGACTGGAAGCAGGAACTGCAAGCAGGAGAGGAACCAAATGCCGGAGATGTCGGGTACAGTTACCGAGTGGCTGAAGCCGGGCCAGCCACTGGCTCTATGGTGGCAGCGTACTTACCCCAGTCTGCGCCAGGTGTCACGGGAACTGGCTGCACGCGTACGCGCCGCCTGTACCCCTGGTGACACTGTTGCCTCCGGCATGCCGGGCATCCCTGTGGATACCCCCGGCCTGCGCTACTACGACTATGGCCTGCTGGGTGGAGCCATCGACTACCGCATGCGCATGGAGTTCACCCCCCAGTGGGGCGGCGATCCCGCTCGAAGCGCCTTCACCAGAGCCTGGGCAGGCAGGATAGGTAAGAGGGGTTCGCTGGCGCATGCTGCCGCCGGCCTGCTGGCCGATTGCGCGCCTGTGCTGTCTCAGGTCGGACCCCGGGCTGCGCACCTTGCAGAATCTCTGCCGGCACTTGGCGACCTATTGGAGGAGCGAGCCACCCTCCTGGACGAACTGGCCCCCTGGGACTGGACAGGAGCTTATGCTACCGCTCAGCGGGAAGAGACCTGGCTCCTCGATTACTGCGTCGTGCTGGCCGACCTGGACAACTTCTACCGCTCCTGGGGCGCACGGTTCGATTTCACGCCACTTCTCTCCCCATCCGGTTACCGGAGCGCCTTATATGCATCGGGGCGGTCGAGCAGAACCAGTTTCTGGGGACCTCGCTCCGACAACGACAACTCCCACTCCGGCGTCGTGGATGGCAATAGTGCTGCTCGGCAACAAGAGGCCGCGGCCCAGATTGTTGGCGAACTGGGGAAGTCCTGGCCCCTCTTCGCGTACCTGTGCCTGACACCCAGCCCGACGCTTGAGGAACTGGCGAGCATCGCGTGTGGGCCTGGAAAGCTCGGAGTGTCAGGACGGCCAGGAGGACCAGGAGGGTTGGGAGAGTCGGGAAAGCTGCCGCTGTTGCGCCGGGACCTGGCCGCGCAATTGGCGCTGTGGCACCGCAACTCGGCTCGACAGAGCGCACAGCCGCCTCGGGTGATCGCGGCCAACCCGACCTTCGCGGGCAGCACGCGTTTGCCGGCGGACGGCGACCTGATCGTGCGCAGGAAAGACGGCAGCGGCTTCCTGATCGACTTCAAGTCGGCCAAGCGCATAGAGCCGGCAGGGATGCTGACGGTGCTGCGCCAGATACTCACTTACGCGCTCATGGACGAGGGTGACGAATACGAGATACGCCGGGTCGGGTTCTACTTCACCCGCTACGGAGTTTGGGCGCACTGGGATCTTCAGGAGCTGCTTGATACGAACATAGTCGTGGCCAAGGGAGGGGCGGGAGCCACAGGGCAATCGCAGACGTTGGACTCGCACCGGCAGGCGCTGCGCAGGATGCTCCTCGACCTGCGTCAGCCTCAGGCTCTCGACGTGGCGACCCCGCGCCGTGGATACACTGTTCCATGACCGACCGTCCGGCACCCGGACGACGGAGGTAGGCTATAACGCAGGGATCTGCGTAGTGGGTTGTGCGACGTCGCACACCTACGTACATTGCCTGCTAAGCCCCAACGCACGCTCAAGTGTTGTTGATTACTCGTACGAAGTGGCTTATACTTTGCCTCATGGATTTGCAGCGATCTGACGACTACAAACTCGTCCTCCAAAGCCTCAAAGAGCGCGTCGCCCAGGCTCAATACCAGGCGCTCAAGGCGGTGAACAAAGAGCTTATCGAGCTGTACTGGGATGTTGGCCGCATCATCGTTGAGAAGCAAGCTGAGCTGGGTTGGGGCAAGTCGGTAGTGGATAAATTGGCCAGAGACTTGCAGCTTGAGTTTCCAGGCGTACGCGGCTTCTCCGCGCAGAACCTGTGGCGTATGCGCCAGTTCTATGAGACATATGGGGGTAGTGCAAATCTCTCAGCACTGCTGAGAGAAATAAGCTGGACGCATCACCTGGAGATTTTGGGCTGCAAAAGCAGTGAGGAGCGGGAGTTCTACCTGAAGATGACCCGCAAGCATGGCTGGTCGTACCGGGTGCTTAGTCACCACATAGACAGCAAGGCGTACGAGCGCTGGCTGCTGGGGCAGACCAACTTCGACACCACCCTGGCCGACCCGCTCAAGGACCGGGCAAAGCTGACAGTAAGAGACGACTACAACTTCGATTTCCTGGAACTGGCCGAACCTCACCTTGAGCGCGAACTTGAGGAGGAGTTGGTGAGCAACATCACCAGGTTCCTGGGAGAGTTGGGAGGCTACTTCGCCTTCGTGGGCCGCCAGTACCGGCTGGAGATAGAAGATAAAGAATTCTTTCTCGATCTACTCTTCTACAACCGAGAGCTGCAATGCCTGATGGCAATCGAACTAAAGACAGGAGAGTTCCAGCCGGAGTACGGGAGCAAAATGAACTTCTACCTGTCGGCGTTGGACGACAGGGTGAAACTCCCCCATGAGAACCCATCAATCGGCATCATCATCTGCAAGAGCAAGCAGCGTACGATAGTTGAGTACACATTGCGCGACATGCACAAGCCGATCGCGGTGGCAACCTACAACCATTACTCCACATTGAAAGAGTTGCCCGAAAGGATAGCTCGGTACCTTCCGTCTCCAGAGGAAATACAGGAACGGCTTGAGGAGTTGCCTGGATAGATGCATAGGTGCAGATACAAATATGAGGGTAAAGAGGTCAAAGAGCAAGAGAAAGCCAGGCAAGAATCAACCAGGCTCGAACAGCAAGCACAGTCGCAGAACCAGACAGGAGGGGGCGACCAGGGTTTCCCTGGCAACCCCAGTCACCCCACCGAATCGAGCAGTGTTGAAGAGCTGACAGGGGACTGAAGCAGCCTGGCCCTGGCTTCTCACGCCTGGCTCTCTCAGCATGCCTGATACCTGCGCACTGCTGCATCTGCCAGGGCCAACGTGTGCATGACCCTGACTATGATGACTGTGGTAACAATGGTAACCATGATGACCGTGAGAAAAGTGCGGAAAACACAAATCACTCGGCATAGACCTTGTCGGGCGACGCTACAACTCAACGATAAGATGAAGGAGTTTTTCTGCAAGGGCTTTGCTCTCTACTTCCTACATTGTCCAAACCCCAATCTCTTTGTCGCATACCAGAAGACGCTCTCGCACTTCTTCAGCCTGGGATACGACAACTATGGACGGCCAATAATGCCGCCACGCAACGAGATCCCCAGCTTCATGCAGTTCAGGTGGTTTGTCACGAAGATCTTCGGTGACCCGGCATTGGTGGCAGCAATGTATGAGCCTCGGGTGCGATTTGTATTGCTAGCCGGCAGGTTTTCTGCAAACTGAATGATGCCTCCGGCCTTTTCTTTCCCCTTCGCCGCCCAAATTTAGATGTAAGATCTCATGGCCTATGGCGAGGGTACTCGAAGACGTTGGACTCGCACCGGCAGCCCCACGCTCTCGATGTGACAACCCCGCGCCGCTGAGCCTCCTTCGTCTCCTGAGTCTCCTGTACCTGCTCAGTCATGTCAACCCAGGTGAACAGCGGTTTGTAGACTGCCCCGCGCACAGCCCCGCGCCCACCACGGCACCTTCACCTCTGCTCATCTGTTCCATCTGCTCCATCTGCTACACCTGTGCTTTCGGTTTCGGTTGTAGTAGGATTAGGTCCTGAGGAACGAGCAACCGAAGGATGGACATCAGGAAAACCGACCATGAGAAGGAGGAAGATATGATTCCCGACAGCATAAGAGAGCGGCTAGACGAGATGGAGACTGAGTTTCTGGAGAAGGCTCTGGAATTGTACGGGGAGCAGCCAGACCATAATGAGCCACTTCTCGCCGGTGGTATCGCGCGTTCGCTGAAGTGGCGGGTCACGGGAGCAGAGTTGAACAAGTTTGTTCGGAGGCTCCATAGCCGAGGTTTCGTGGTAGGCACGAAAAGCGTCATAGGCGGCCCAGCGTTCCAGCTTGACCCCAGCATAACGGGTGCAGATTAGCAGCCTCTCGGCGCGGGCCGTACCTTGCAGTGTCTATCTTTCCTGTGCGCTTGATGTCGCGCCTTGCGGCGATGCGGGACCAGTTGATTAGTTTGTGATGTCGAATTACGGCGCTTACTATGGCGCTTACAGGGGCTGTTGAAGACGTACTGGACGGCGCTTGACTCGGCCACGCAGGCCGTCTATTTAGCCTACAGGAAGGAACTGCGCAAGGGGCTGCACAGTGGGCTACGCCGTGGGGGTCACGACCTGAGCGTATGTATATACATACACCCCGACCATGTCGTAGTTGTCCAACACGTGCTAGCTGCCGATGCCACACCAGGTCGGTAGTTACGCAAGCACCAAGGGATCAAGAACTGGGGGTCAAGGATCGACGGTAGGTAATCACGGACGCGCTAGGCTCGGCGGTACGAGGCAGGATAACTTTGCGCGGACCCAGAGGGAGTATCCACTGGACGCCTCGCTTCTTTGTCGGACGGGCAGCCTGGCATATACTGGACCATCTCTGGGAGATCGAGCATCGCAGCCTATGAGCCCGCTCCCTCAACCGCTCCTGGCGCAGCGGGTCGAGGGTTGAGCACAATGGGTCCGTATTATGAACGAAACACTGACTTTCTGGGAGATGGCTATCATTATGATCATCATCGGTATCGTTGAGCTAATCGTCTTGCATAGCAGAAAGACGACGCTCAATCTCATCAGGGGTAGGGAGATACTTGGCGATGCGATCGGGCACCTGGTCGAGGGTGGTGTAATGGTTGTAGGTAGAGATGCCTATTGGCCGGGTCACGTCGCGTAGCGTGTATTCTACTATCGTCCGGTTCTTGCTCCGGCAGACGATGATGCCGATGGAGGGGTTCTCCCCCTGGAGGCGCACCTTATCGTCGAGCGCGGCAAGGTAAAACTGCATCTTGCCGGCGTATTCAGGCTTGAATTTGCCCGCCTTCATCTCCACAGCCACAAGATAGCGAAGCTCGCGGTGGTAGAACAGCAAATCGAGGAAGAATTCTTCCTCATCTACCTCTACCTTGAACTGGCGGCCAACGAACGTGAAGTAGCCCCGCTCACCGCCCATCTCGGCCAGGAACCGAGTGATGTTGCGTACCAGGGCGTCCTCAAGCTCGCGCTCTGATGGCTCGCTCCCTAAGCCTAAGAAGTCGAAGTTGTAGTCGTCTTTGACGGTGAGGACCGCCCTGGCACGCTGCTCTTCGCTCAGAGTGTGCTCAAAGCTGGTCTGATTGGCCAGGAACCGCTCGTAGGCGTGGTTGTCTATCTCCCTCGCCAGGGTGTGCTTGCTCCACCCCATGCGACGAGCCGTTAGCAGGTAGAACTCCCGCTCCAAATCGTTCTCGCACTTATCGAGGATGATGAGGTTGTGCGTCCAGCCTATTTCTGCAACCATTGGTTGCAGTTTTGTGTCATCCTTGTAGGTGAGGTAGAAGCGCTTCATGTAGCGCAGGTTGCGCACCGAGAAGCCGGCTACCCCCTCGAACTCAATTTGCAGGTCCTTGGCTAGCCTCTCGATGATGCCCTCGCCCCAGCCGAATTGTGCCTGCTTCTCCACGATGATACGCCCGATGTCCCAATAGAGGGCGATCAGCTCGCGGTTCACAGCTTTGAGGGCCTCATACTGCGCCCGCGTCACGCGCTGTTTGAGGGCTTCTAGGAACGACCGGTAGTTCTCTGTTCGCTGAATATCCTTTGGGGTGTCTGGGGTGTCCATAGGGGAGAGTATAGCCTACGAGTAGGGCATTAGCAACAGTGCCTCCATGGGACATATCCCATAAGCAAACTTATACAACACAGGAGACGTGGGAGACATGGAAGGTGTGGAAGGTGTGGAGCAATCGAAGACGGTAGATCGGCACCAGCAGGCGTTGCGCAGGATGCTCATGGGCTTACGC
>JADMIH010000275.1 GCA_015478675.1 Chloroflexota bacterium
TCTCCAATGCAGCAGGCATAGCTGATGACCCAGGGCCACAGATCTACACAGATGTGCCACCAGGCAACCCCTTCTACGACTACATCAACAGGCTGACGAACCGAGGAGTAATGGGAGGGTACGCGTGCGGCACAATCCCACAGGAGCCATGCGACGCGCAGAACCGACCATACTTCAGGTGGGGGAACAACACCACACGTGGGCAAGCTTCCAAGATTGATGCCAACACTTTCTTCCCTAACTGTCAACCCACACGAAAACAACCTTAGTACAACAATCGGGTTAGATACAAACAGGGAGGGGGAGCACCGGCCGGTGCTCCCCTCCCCTTTATGCCGGTTCGGTAGCTTTGTGCTCACGTAGAGGTAAAAAGGGGACGCTCAGGGTTGAGGTGGGGGGTTACGTGCCCTCACCTCACCTCCCTTCAAGGGAGAGGGGGCTTTACTTTATTTGTGAGGAGAGACGGGGAAGACCCCAACACCCGCAAGCGGGTACCCCGTCTAGGGCTATGCCCTGCGCCCCTGTGTGATGAAGGGAATGGGGGTTGTTAGGTGGGCGTAAGTCTTACGAAGGGAGAGGGGGTTTGGCTGCTGAGCAGGCTCAAGGGCTGTGCGGTGGCACCAGTTTGGGGAGTTTACTAGCCACAAAGGAAGGGGTGGTAGATGGCGAAGTGTCTACAGTATAATAGTTCGGCAGGACCGGCCCTCTACTTTGCAGTTTGGGTTCAGCATGGATATGCGGGGCTATCGCCGTCGATTCCGCTAGGGCGCCGTGTATGAGGAGGGGCCGGCGGTGAGGTAGCAAATCACCCGAGGCTAAGAGCGCTGTCGTTCCATCCGCATAGTTCGCAAGGAGAGCTACACAATGAGCGCACGGATAAATACAAAGAGGAGAGGACCATTAGCTTTTATATCTCTGATGGCTCTGCTGATCGTGGCAGGCTCGGGACAAACGTGGGCGGCGCAAAACAGCGCGCAGGCGGGGGTGTCGGCGCCACGCATTATGCCCGCCGAGAGCGTGCCTGTACAGGTGCAAAACGGCACGGCGCAATTGATAGGCAAGCACGCGGACGATGCCACTCTGAATCTGCTATTTATGCTGCCGATCCGCGACCCGGCGGGCCTTGAGGCCTTTATTGCCGATGTTGGCGATCCGGATAGCCCTAACTATGGCCGCTACTTGACGCTTGATGAAGCCAACGCGCGCTTCAACCCTGACATTACGCACGAGCAGAGCGTTGTCTCATGGCTACGAAGTGGCGGGATTACCAACGTGGTGACTACTCCGAACCACCTCTACGTGAAGGCAAGCGGCGCAACATCCAGCTTCAGCGCTCTGCTGAATGTCCAATTCAACGACTACATGCTGGATGGCCGGAGAATCTACAGCGTGAATCAGCCGCCGGTGCTGCCGGCGCAGGTAAGTGGGGATATTAGCTGGATCACCAACCTGTCGAGTGTAGCTACCTATCGCACGATGATAAGTAAGGGAACCCTTGCGTCGCGCACCCCTATACCGGCGGGCAGCGAAGCGCAGAAAATCTCACCTCTCAACAACGGCAACGCTCATGGGCAAGCGCCTTACTACCCACAGGACCTCGCGAATGCTTACGATGTGAATCCCCTCTGGAACGGAGGCTTCAAGGGCAATGGCACCACGGTAGCCATCACTTTGTGGGGTGCCGCCCCCAGCGACTTATCTCTAGACACCTGGGCAGGCGATACGGCAGCTGCTGTGGCGACACGCGCCAACGGACGGCTGGCTATCATTCCCATAGATGGTGGGAGCACCATAGGGGATCCGACGGAGGCGAGCCTTGATATTCTGGCAAGCGGCGGAATGGCATATCAGGCGCAGATTCGCTTCTACCAGGCGCGAACAGATCGGAACGGCGACCCTGACACGGCGGGACTGGTAGACGCCCTTAACGCGGCAGGCACCGACACGGTGGCTAATCGCCAGATTACCAACTCATGGAGTGGCGATGAGAACTCGGAGGGCATCAACTCCTTTGAGCCGGTTCTGCAATCGAACAGCGCCACAGGCCACAATTATATATTCTCCAGCGGCGATGCCGGATCGGCGTCGCCTTTCACAGGCCGGGACCCCTATCCGGGGTATCCATCCTCCAGCCCTTATGTTACGTCAGTGGGTGGTACTCGCTTCGTCGCCAACGTGGGCACGACCTGGCCGGGCGAACGCTCATGGGACTATATTCCGGCGAGCGGCGGCTATGCGCCACAGGGCAGCGGCGGCGGATTCTCTCTGAGGTTTGGCCGCCCCACGTGGCAGGTAGCCGCGGGCTTCAACAATCCTAAGCGTGGATACCCGGACGTAGCTGTACTGGCGGATCCAGGGGGCCCCGGGGACCCGCAGGGCTTCTACGTCTGCACCGATTATCAGGGTGGCATCGGTTGCGGCGATGTTGGGGGCACAAGCCTGTCAGCGCCACTGTGGGCCGGCATGATGGCAATCACCAACCAGTACATTGTGGCAAACAATCGCCCCGCCCTTGGGTTCGCGAACCCGAGGCTGTACAAGCTGGCAACTGACCCACAAAGTTATGCGCCTTTGCACGACACCATGCAGGGCACTAACGGAGCATACGCCACAGGTGGAGGGTGGGACGCGGTTACGGGCCTCGGCTCGCCGGACCTGATGAATATCGCCCGCGACCTCAATACCTTCAGCGACGTGTCAACGGGCAACACCTTCTACCCGTATATAGAGTGTTTGACATCGCGCTACATCATCAGCGGCTATGCCGACAACACCTTCCGACCGAACAACAACGTGACGCGCGGCCAGCTATCGAAGATTGTCTCTAACTCGGCCAACTTCACTGATGATGCAGGGGCGCAACTCTTCCAGGATGTGCCGGCGGGCAGCACCTACTTTGACTATGTACAACGGCTGGCACATAGAGGCATTATGGGGGGTTATCCGTGCGGCGGCGCAGGCGAGCCATGCGGCGCAGGCAACAAGCCTTACTTCAGGGTGAACAACAACGCCACGCGAGGACAGATTTCCAAAATCGTAGCCAACACCGCAGGTTTTAGTGATGATGCAGGGGCGCAACTCTTCCAGGATGTGCCGGCGGGCAGCACTTACTTTGACTATGTACAACGGCTGGCACATAGAGGCATTATGGGGGGTTATCCGTGCGGCGGCGCAGGCGAGCCATGCGGCGCAGGCAACAAGCCTTACTTCAGGGTGAACAACAACGCCACGCGAGGGCAAAGCTCAAAGGTAGTAGCCAACACCTTCTTCCCAGGTTGCAATGCGGGGATAGGGCCTTAACGGTCGTGGTCACGACACCAGGTAATAGATAAGGCAAGGCCGCTTCTCGCAATTGAGGAGGGGTCTTGCCTTATCTATTACCACTTCACGGAGGGGAAGGTAGGTTTTCAGAGTAAGGGTAGAACCAAGTTCAAGAGGTAACTGTGCACCGCCACCCGCCCTCACCCGCCCTCACCCCATGCCCCTCTCCCACAAGGGGAGAGGGGGCTTTA
>JADMIH010000021.1 GCA_015478675.1 Chloroflexota bacterium
GGCGCGCTATAGAGGCAACGTCCATGCCTGGGTTGCTCCTGAAGGAGACGCGGGTCGTGCCGTCCTCCCGCTCTTTGAGCACGGCGGCTACCTTGACCTTGCCCCGCACAGAGGTAAGAAAGTTAGCCAGGCCTTCTATCTCGTCTTCTTTGGCCCCTGATTCTTCCAGCATTTGCGGCGTGACGCGCACGTAAATCACGCGGCGCTTAGCGCCCAGGCTTACGCTGCCTAGCGCCTTGCTCCAGAGCATGAGGGTGGAGAGGGGACGCGTGTTGAAGACCGTATCTATAATCTTGAAGAGGTCGGCCCCGCGTTCCATCATGTGAGAGGCAACGCGCAGCGTGCGTGATGTGGTGGACGAGGTGCGGAAGCCGAGAGTATCAGTGACCAAGCCGAGCAGGATATATCGAGCTATCTCGGCGTCTACAGGCCATTCCAGGTCGTTCAGCGCCACGGCGACCTGCTCGGCGCAGGCGGGCGCGCTGGTGTCGAGGAGTTGCAGATCGCCGAATTGCAGGTTGGTGGCATGGTGGTCGAGGTTGAGTATATTGACCTCTGTCTTGCCCTCGAACGCCTTTTTGTTCGCCTCGTAAAAAGCACCCGTTCGGGCCGGGTCACTGATGTCCAGGCACGCTATATGCGTGGCGGGCGGGCCTGGCGGCACAGCGCCGATGAAGATACCACCGGCATCATATAGGGGCGCGTATATCTCAGGGATGGGGTCCGGTGATACGACCGTGCAGCTATAGCCGTGCGTGCGTAACGCCCTGGCGAAGGCCATGCAAGAGCCGATGCAATCGCCATCGGGTGAAACATGCAAGGGCAGCCAGATTTCGCCTGCGCCTTCGAGCCACTGGCTAATCCTGGCGTACTCGGGCATCGTCCAGGCGGGTACACGTTCATCGGCTACTTTGTCACTGAGTGCGGCCTGGTTCATAGGCTGGTCGCTCAATGCGCCTCCTCGCCTGTTTGCGCGTCAGTCTCGCCCCCGGTCGCCTGGGCATCGGCTTGCCCGCGCTGCACATCTGCCTCTTTGAGGTCGCTCAGCAGGCGGGTTATTTTGTCGCTGTAGGCGGCGGAAGTATCAAGCTTAAATTGCAGGTCTGGGACAAAGCGAATGTCCATACGGTTAGCAAGCTCACGGCGTATAAAGCCCTTGCCGCTCGTCATGGCTTGCATAGTTTCTCGCTGTTCCTCAGGCGTGCCCATGACGCTGACGTAGACGCGCGCGTACTTCAAGTCGCCCGTCACCTCTACGCCGGTGATCGTCGCAAACCCGATGCGAGGGTCTTTTAGCTCTCGCTGCAATAGATAAGAAATATGCTGCTGTATAGCGTTAGCCACCTGTATCTGACGTCGCGTTGACATTTGCCGCCTTCGGCGGAATTATGGATTACTAATTATGAATCGGCGGTAAGCTGTAACTGATAATTCATAATTAGTAATCCATGATTCGTAATTACTGCTTGACTTGCTCTTTCTTGTAGAACTCCAGGGTGTCGCCTTCCTGGAAGTCGTGGAAGTTGGTAAGAGAGATGCCGCACTCATACCCTTGAGCTACTTCGCGCACATCGTCCTTGAAGCGCTTGAGGGCAGAGATTGTACCATCGTACATGACTGTGCCGTTGCGCAGCAGGCGCACCTGCGAGTTGCGGGTGACGTGCCCCTCGGTGATTATCAAGCCCGCTGCCTGCTCGTTCTTTGGCAGGCGGAAGACCGCTCGCACTTCGGCGTAGCCTTCTGTCACATCGTGATAAGTCGGGTCGAGCATGCCCGCCATCGCCTTCTCGATGTCCTCGGAAAGCTTGTATATAATGTCATAGAACCTTATATCTATGCGGCTCTTATCGGCTGCCCTCTTGGCAGCTGCGTCTGGGCGTACGTTGAAGCCGACGATGATTGCGCCTGATGCCGCGGCCAGCGTCACGTCAGACTCGGTGATGCCGCCGGTTGCTCTGTGCAGCACGTTCACTTTTACCTGGTCAGTGGGCAGCTTGCCCAACGTCTGGGTAATAGCTTCTATTGAGCCTTGCACGTCGGCTTTCAGGATTATCTGTAGCTCTTTGACCCTGCCCGATTGTATTTGCGAGAAGAGGTCATCGAGGCTGACGGCTTTTATCCCTTGCGAAGCCTCTTCGAAGCGGCGCAGGCGTGCACGCTGGTCGGCTATCTGCTTGGCTGTAGCTTCGTCCGGCGCGACGAGCAGCGTGTCGCCCGCCTGGGGAACTGCCGCCAGCCCCAGTATCTCCGCCGGAGTAGAAGGCTCGGCCTTGCGAAGCTTACGGCCCTTGTCATCCTGCATCGCCTTGACGCGGCCCCAGGTCGCCCCTGCTACCACATAATCGCGCACGTTAAGGGTGCCGTTCTGAATGAGCACGGTGGCGATTGGCCCCCGGTTGCGGTCCATCTCAGCCTCGATGATTGTGCCGGTGGCGCGCCGCTCAGGGCTGGCCTTTAATTCGGCAAGCTCGGCCACCAGTAGAAGCGTCTCAAGGAGGTTCTGGATGCCTTCGCCGGAGCGTGCAGATAAGGGTATGAACTCTGTGTCACCGCCCCACTGGGTAGGCACAAGCCCCTGCTCGGAGAGCTGGTTCATCACCCGGTCGGGGTTAGCGTCTTCTTTGTCCATCTTGTTGATAGCCACCACCACAGGCACATCGGCGGCCTTGGCGTGCGATAGAGCTTCCAGCGTCTGAGGCATCACGCCATCGTCGGCTGCAACCACCAGGATAGCTATGTCTGTCACCTGCGCCCCGCGTGCTCGCATGGCTGTAAAGGCTTCGTGGCCCGGAGTGTCGAGGAAGGTGATCCTCTTCCCCTGTAAGTCCACCTGATAAGCGCCAATGTGCTGGGTAATGCCGCCTGCCTCGGTCGCTATGACGTTGGCCGAGCGAATAGAGTCGAGCAGCTTGGTTTTACCGTGATCTACATGGCCCATGATGGTAACTACCGGCGGCCTGGACGCGAGGCGGGTGCTATCGGCTGCTTCCTGCTGGGCGGTAAGAGCCTCGCCAAGATCCTCTTCTATGTCAGGCTTGGCTTCTGTAACCTCATAGCCAAGTCCAATAGAGACGATTGCCGCTGTGTCGTAGTCTATTTGCTGGTTGATGGTGGCGAGAACCTGGTGCTTCATCATCTCCTGAATAACTTTGGTAGCGTTGACGTGCAACAGGTCGGCCAGTTCTTTGACTGTCATGAAAGGAGGTAACTCAGCCTTGCGAACAGGGCGCTCCATAGGAGCCAGTCGAGAGGAGCCGCCGAAGCCTCGGCCCGCACCTATACCTCTGCCCTGAGCGCCACCGCCGGTGCGTGCGCCGCCTCTGCCGCCGGAGCGGCCTCCTGGGCCACGATAACCGCCTGTGCTACCCGGCCTGCCGGGAGCGCCGGGCCTGCTGCCACCTGGCCTGCCGGGAGCGCCGGGCCTGCCTGCCCCTAAGCGAGCAGGCCGCCCCGGCCCGCCTGGACCACCGGGCGCGACAGTGGCGACACCTGGCACGTAGCTCTCTTCTTCTTCTATATCTGACTCCCCGTTGTGGGAGCTGGATGGCGTTAATACAACATAATCTATTTTCTTCGGCATATTATATGTACCTCCTCTATTCACGGCACTCAGGAAAGGCTGCGATTCCCAACCCCCTGATCCCTGGCTATTCTTCTGTGCGCTCTACCGTAGCGGCATAAGCCTGTAAGGACTCTTTGTCCTCTGCGGTTATAGCCGTTTTCAGGGCATATTCGAGCGCTCTACCTTTGAGAGCGGTTGCCCAGCACTCATGCGTCTTGCACAGGTAGGCTCCCCGCCCTGGTTTCTTACCCGTTTCGTCTATCTCGACTTTACCCTCGGCAGTGCGCACCACGCGCACCAACCCACGCTTGGGGCCTGTGGTCTTGCACACCACACAGGTGCGCTGCGGCACATGCTTGGCTCTGGGGCCTTTCTTTGTTTTAATTGCTGCGTTCATGGGGTGCTCTCTCGTATTGCGTATTGAGTGCCCCCAGATCAGGAGGCTAAAGAGCTGCTACCCTTAGCCCTCACGCAATACGCAATACCTCCTACTCCTCTTCCTCCGAAGCCTCACCCTCTGTTACCTGGGTAGGGAAGGTAGCCACTACCCGGCCTGAGTCGGTGCGGATTTCTATCTGGCCCTCTGTAGCGCGCAAGCGTACTGTTTCGCCTTCCATATCTTCGGGCAATGGACCATATGCTGCGCTCTGGTAAACTACTGTATTGTTAGGGCGCACCTTGCGGCGCTCCTCCCTGGGTATTACCTCCTCAACACCATTAGCAGAACCGTTAGCAGGTAGCTCATACCCATCGCCATCGTTTGCTATGGCCGCTTCGGCTCGCAACGCTGCTACCGCTCGCCTGGTTAGCTCATCGTCATCAAAGGCTTCTTCTTCAAAGTCGGCTTCGGGGCTTACGGCGCTCCTGATGTCGATGCGCCAACCTGTTAGCTTGGCGGCGAGGCGGGCGTTCTGCCCTTCCTTGCCTATCGCCAGCGAGAGCATCTTCTCAGGCACAACTACCGAAGCAGTCTTTTGCCCATCATCGAGCTCCACCGACAGCACCTGAGCGGGTGAAAGGGCGTTGGCTATGTACACCGACATATCGGGGTCCCAAAGCACCACGTCTATCTTCTCTCCGCCCAGCTCGTCCACAATCTTCTGGATGCGCTGGCCCTTCATACCGACGCAGGAGCCTACAGGGTCCACGTTCATCTGGCGAGCGGTTACTGCCACTTTGGAGCGCATGCCCGGCTCGCGAGCTATACTCTTTAGCTCCACTGAGCCGCTATGTATCTCAGGCACCTCAAGCTCAAAGAGGCGGCGCAAGAAGGCTCGATCTCCCCTTGAGACGATCAGCTGCGGGCCTTTAGGGTTCTTCTGCACCTCCATCAGCAATACGCGCATGCGATTGCCGGGGCGATACCTCTCGGTTTTGACCTGGTGGTTGGGCGGCAATACGGCCTCGGCCCGCCCCACCTCAAGTATCCAGTTGCCATTCTGGTCCTGGCGCTGTATGTTCGCCAGCACTATATCCCCTTCGCGGTCGCTGAATTCTCCGTAAACCCGGTCGCGTTCAGCCTCGCGTATACGCTGCATCACTACCTGCTTGGCTGTTTGGGCTGCTATGCGCCCGAAATCGGCAGGGGTGGTCTCTTTCTCCAGCATATCGCCCGGCATGGCTTCAGGATTGGTGCTCTGCGCTTCTTCGAGCGACACCTCAAGGGCGGGGTCTTCCACTTCTTCTACAACTGTGCGACGCTCGAAAACGCGTGTGTCGCCCGACTGCAAATCGAGCTTGACGGCCACGTTCTGGTCGGTTCCGGCTACGCGGCGATACGCTGTGATAATGGCATCTTCGATACCGCGCAAAATAGCCTCACGCGGTATATTTCGTTCGGCTGCTATTTGGTTAATGGCTGCATACAGGTCACTTTTCATCGGTTTGCTCCTCGCTATTCAGTTATAAATTATAAAGTAAAGAATATCAGCCGGAGATCAGAGCTCACGGGTCATGCAGCATGGCTACTTCATAATCTTACCCATGCGACAAAAAAGTGGGGGACTCCCACTTCAGAAGCGTTGCACGGATTGTATCTAAATTGTACTACTTTCGAGCGCGAAGTTCAAGAGACGCCTTTGCTGGTAAATGTTCAGAGTAGGGGTGGAGCACTCTTCTTGGGGTAGCTGTGGAGGCGTACCCTTACGCACCCTTACGTACCCTCACCCCATGCCTCTCTCCCATGAAGGGAGAGGGGACTTTCTCCCTCACCTCATTCCCCTTTCCCACACGTGGAGAACAACTGTATCCCTTGTGCACTCAGCATGACTAAAGCCCCCTCTCCCCTTGTGGGAGAGGGGAATGGGGTGAGGGCCGGTGGCGGCGCACAGTTACCCCAAGAAGGTTGCTCCACCCTAAATCTGAACACTTACCCTTTGCTGGTAACTGTTCAGAGTTGGGGTGAGGGAGAAGGAGCTAGCCCCCTTCTCCCTTGATGGGAGATATACTCCCCAGCAACAAAGCCCCCTCTCCCACAAGGGGAGAAGGGCAGAGGGTGAGGACAGGTACGCTTCCACAGCTACTCTAAGAAGATTGCTCCACCCTTACTCTGAACATTTACATTTGAAAACCATCTTGACGGCTCGTTCGTTAATATGGTATAGTCGCACTAACAATTGAATAATAGAACAGACTGCGAACAGAACGAGTAGGCGCGGAAGCGGGGTACAGAGAGCCGGGGGAGGTGTGAGCCGGCACCAGCGCATGTGTTGAATGGATCTGGGAGTTGCTCACCGAAAGAGCAGAAAATGCTTGAGTAGACTGCGCCGGAGACTCCACCGTTATATGGGAGCTGGGTATCGGCAGATGGTCAGCATCATAGGAAGAGACTGGCCGACTAGGTACTCGTGAGAGTGCGGCACTACTGTGCCGAATGAGGGTGGCACCACGACAGCTTTATGCTCTCGTCCCTTTGTGGGACGTGGGCTTTTTTGTTTCCCGCTCCTCTCACGACACAATAGGAGTCAACAATGATCGTAGAAGCTATAGACAAACTGGTACGAAGCGAATCGCTCACCGACGATGAAGCCGCAGGCTCAATGGAAGAGATCATGGACGGTGTGGCAACGCCCGCCCAGATAGGCGCATTCCTCATCGCTTTGCGCATGAAGGGCGAGACAGTAGACGAGCTAACGGGCCTCGCCAGGATCATGCGCAGCCGCGCCACACCTGTAGAGCTGGACGATGTAGAAGTGGTGGACACTTGCGGTACGGGTGGCGACCGCTCTGGTACCTTCAACATATCCACTGCCGCCGCTATCGTGGCTGCTGCTGCCGGGGTGCACGTGGCGAAGCATGGCAACCGTGCCATGAGCAGCCGATGCGGCAGCGCCGATGTGCTGGAGGCGCTGGGCGTGCAGATCAACCTCGACGCTGAAGAGGTGGCGCGCTGTGTGCGGCACGTTGGCATAGGCTTCATGTTCGCGCCACTCTTCCACCCCGCGATGAAGTACGCCGCTCCCGTCCGGCGCGAGCTTGGCACCCGCACAGTCTTCAACATACTCGGTCCTCTCACCAACCCTGCCGGAGCGCGCACCCAGGTGCTGGGCGTAGCCGACCCTGATCTCGCGCCAAAGATGGCGGGGGTGCTGGAGCGTCTCGGCTCGCAGCATGCGCTGGTGGTGCATGGGCACGGCGGCCTGGATGAACTTAGCATCACCGGACCTTCTGTGATTTACAGAGTATGCGCGGGCCAACCAACCGAGCGGAGCGAGATAAGACCTGGCGACTTGGGCTTGGAGGTCGCGCCGTTGCAGGAGATCATTGGCGGCACCGCCGAAGAAAATGCCGTTATGGTACGTGCTGTACTCTCCGGTGAGCGTGGCCCGAAGCGTGACGTGGTGCTGCTCAATGCGGCGGCGGCGCTCTTCGCTGCCAGGCTTGTTGATACTCTGCGGGAGGGCGTGGCGCGTGCGTCTCAGGCCATTGACAACGGGGCGGCTTCAGAAACGCTCGACAAACTTGCGGCCTTCAGCAGAAATCCAGTGCTTACCGGTGGCCCACCTGAAGAGACTATGGGCACGGACGAAGGGGCGCAGCCGGAGCCTTCGACGCAGCCTTCGGTGGTGGCGGCGTGACTATCCTTGAGGCCATAGTTGCCCACAAGCGGGTCGAAATAGCTGCACGCAAGGAGATACACTCACTCTCCAGCGTGATGGCGAGCGTGCAGCATGGCGCGCCTATACGCGATTTCCGCGCCGCATTGGTGTCGGCTCCTCGCCCCGCGCCTCGTGTCATAGCTGAGATCAAGCGCCGCAGTCCGTCCAAAGGATTGTTGCGCCCGGACCTCGACCCCGCTGGGGTAGCGCGCATCTACGAGGCGAATGGCGCGACAGCCATTTCGGTGCTTACAGATAGCCATTTCTTCGGTGGCTGTCTCGAAGATTTGTCGGCAGCGCGGCGGGCTGTTTCGCTGCCTGTGCTTTGCAAAGAGTTCATTATAGACCCGTACCAGATCTATGAGGCGCGCGCGGCGGGAGCCGATGCCCTGCTGCTAATTGCTGCTATCCTTGACGCTGAGCACCTTAGATTTTACAGGGATTTGTCCGCTGGGCTTGGGATGGCTGTGCTAGTGGAGGTGCATAACGCCGCCGAGTTGGAGGCGGCTCTTGCATCAGGCGCTTCAATCCTGGGGATCAACAACAGGGATCTACACACCTTTGAGGTCAGCCTGGAGACTACTCGCGCTCTCCTTTCGCAAGCGCCGCCAGGGGTGGTCACAGTGAGCGAGAGCGGCATCCAGAGCGGCGCAGATCGCGAGTATATGTCAGCACTTGGGGTGGATGCGCTGCTGGTCGGTGAGGGGCTTATCACCGCAGATGATGTAGCCGCCGCTACGTGCGAGATCTGTGGCTTGCCCACCCGGGAAAGTATGGGTGTGTGATGCTTACCTGTAGCTACAAGAGTTTTCTGTATATATCCGGCTCCGGCGCTCCAGTAGTGAAGATCTGCGGCGTCATGCAGCCTGAGCAAGCTCTTTGCGCCGCCGCAGCCGGGGCAGATATGATCGGCTTGGTCTTCGCACACAGCCGTAGACAGCTTTCTGTTGAGCAGGCTGTGGCTGTTCGCTCTGCCCTTGACGGCCTGGCAGGAAGGCCGGTGGTGGTTGGCGTCTTCGTCAACGAGACACAGGACCGGATAGATGATATTGCGCGCCGTGTAAGGCTGGATGCGATACAGCTAAGTGGCGATGAGACCCCTGAAGAAGTTGCGGCTTGCACCCGGTTCTATCCTGTTATCAAAGCGCTTCGCTTCTTGCCCGGCTCTAACTCAGAAGAGGCGATCTCTGTGCTGGCAAGCTACAGAGCCATAGCGCCAACAGATAGGCTGAAGCTATTAGTAGACACTCACCACCCTGGCGTATATGGCGGCACAGGGGAGACCTCTGATTGGGCCTTAGCCGCAAAGCTGGCTGCTCGTGAAGAGCTAATAGTCGCCGGCGGCCTCAACCCTGGCAATATCACCGAAGCGATAGCGATGGTAGCACCCTGGGGCGTAGACGTGAGCAGTGGTGTAGAGAGCGCCGGGGTGAAAGACCCCACGCTAATCCGCTCTTTCATCAAAGCGGTCCACCCTGGCGATAATAGCAATTGGATATAACTGTGGTGAGGCTTCACCGTTGAGAAAGGATGAGAGAGATGGTCGCGATTAGGAAAGCTCCTATAGAGGACGCACAAAGATACAACCTGCCCGACGCGCAAGGGCACTTTGGGCAATTTGGCGGCAAGTACGCGCCGGAAGTGCTGATGCCTGCTCTTGAGGAGCTTGAGAAGGTTTACGCTGAGTGCAAAGTCGACTCGGCGTTTCAAGCCGAGTTGCGCCACCTTGAGCGTCACTATGTTGGCCGTCCCACGCCCCTCTACTTCGCGGCGGGCATGACCCGTGAGATGGGCGGCGCGCGTATATACCTCAAGCGTGAAGACCTGGCGCACACCGGCGCTCACAAGATCAACAATGCCCTGGGGCAGGCGCTGATGGCGCGGCGCATGGGCAAGCCTCGCGTCATAGCCGAAACGGGCGCTGGGCAGCACGGCGTGGCTACAGCTACGGTTTGCGCCATGCTGGGGCTTGAATGCGTTGTCTACATGGGCGAGGTAGACATAGAGCGGCAGGCGCTCAACGTCTTTCGAATGAAGCTGCTCGGCGCGGAGGTGCGCCCTGTCTCCTCAGGGAGCCGTACTCTCAAAGACGCCATCAATGAAGCAGTGCGCGATTGGGTGAGTAATGTCTCCACTACTCACTACCTGATCGGCTCGGCTGTGGGTATGCACCCTTACCCGATGATTGTGCGCGACTTCCAGAGCGTGATAGGCCGAGAGGCTCGCCAGCAATCGTTTGAGCAGACGGATCAGCTCCCGGATTACGTTGTCGCTTGCGTGGGAGGGGGGAGCAACAGCATCGGCATATTCTATCCATTCATAGATGACCTATCTGTGAAGCTGGTGGGGGTAGAGGCAGCAGGCAGAGGCATAGAAAGTGGCAAGCACGCCTCCACTCTGGTGGCAGGCAGCATAGGCGTGCTGCACGGCTCGCGCTCTTATCTCTTACAGGACAAAGGCGGTCAGGTAAGTGAAACGCACAGCATATCGGCGGGCCTTGACTACCCGGGTGTCGGCCCGGAGCACAGCTACCTCAAAGAGACGGGACGCGCTGAATACAGAGGCGTTACGGACGCGGAGGCGCTTGAGGGCTTCAAGCTGCTTTGCCGCACCGAAGGCATTATCCCTGCGCTGGAGTCGGCGCACGCTATCTACTACGCGGGAAAGCTGGCAGCCTCCTTGCCGCCCGACAAGATGGTTGTGGTGAACTTATCAGGCCGAGGAGACAAGGATATGAATACAGTAGCCGAGGAGCTCGGTGTGACGCTGAAGGCGGTAGAGGCTTCTCACTGATGGGCCGTATAGCATCTGCCTTCAAGCGGCTGGGGAAGGTGAACGAATGCGCACTTGTGCCTTACCTGACGGTCGGCTACCCGTCGCTTGCAGTCACCAGGCAGCTAGTGCCCGTGATAGCCAGGCAGGGCGCTGACTTGATAGAGCTTGGGGTGCCATTCAGCGACCCGATGGCCGACGGGGCAACTGTGCAACGCGCCTCACATGCTGCCCTCGAAAATGGCGTATCGCTCCAGGATTGCTTGAGCGTGGCAGCCGAAGCCCGGCGGGCCAATGAGGTTCCATTACTCTTTATGAGCTACTACAACCCCATATTCAGGTATGGTGTTGAAAAGCTGGCGGTTGATTGCGCCTCGTCGGGCGTTGACGGCTTGATCGTGCCTGACCTCCCTCCTGAAGAAGCAGGCGACCTGAAAGCTGCTTGCGAAGCGGCAGGTATAGACCTCATCTTCCTGATCGCGCCCACCAGCACAGATGGCCGCATCAAGAAGGTGGCTGAAATGGCAAGCGGCTTTATCTACTGCGTGTCGCTGACTGGCGTAACAGGCGCTCGTTCTCTCCTTAGCGAAGATGTAGACAGCTTGATTGCCCGCGTGCGCCGCTACAGCCACTTGCCGTTAGTCGTGGGCTTCGGCATAAGCACTCCTGAGCAAGTGGCCCAGGTAATCAAGTCGGCAGACGGCGCGGTAGTGGGCAGCGCCCTGATCAACCTAATCGAGAGTCTCCCCGAAGATGAAATAATAGGTGGCGTGGGCGAATATGTGCGCGGCCTGAAAGAGGCTACGGTGAAGCAAGGAGCAGAGGATTAGTAACTGATCCAGATTACTGGCCTTTTCCCCTGTGTTATACTGGGGCATGCCTGATGCGTAAGAAGGCAAGCGCGCGTATGAGATAATGATCTATCCTGGTTCCGAGAGCATCTGTGAGCTAAGGCTCAGGAATCACAGGAATCAGGTGTACGTAGATCTGCTTCCTTTAACCTCTAACTCGCCGGGCATACCTTGTGCACCACGCACTACGATCCAGGAGGAAGTAATGCGCGCCAAAGGCGAAAGCTTTACCGACCCTGCTGACATAAATACTATACTCGACATGCATAGCATTGCTGTTGTAGGGTTGTCGTCTGATCCGTGGCGGCCCAGCTATGGCGTAGCGCGATACTTGCAAAGCCAGGGCTACGAGATCATCCCTGTGAACCCTTCTGAGGGTGAAGTGTTGGGCGTGAAGGCTTATGGCAGCCTCTCAGAGTTGCCGGAGCCTCCTGATGTAGTGGATGTCTTTCGCCGTCCTGAGTATGTGGACGACATAGTTGACGAGGCGATAAAGGTGGGGGCAAAAGCAATCTGGCTACAAGATGGCGTAATCAACTACAAGGCGGCTCATCGCGCCCGCGAAGCCGGCCTCATCACAGTGATGAACACCTGCACCTTTAGAGAGCACGCTCGAAGGCGCAGGCGTAGTACATAGTGCGTGTTGCGTAATGGATTTAGGGTAAAGATATTCTATCGATAATCCCTTGCGTGATACACGTTACGCGTCTCCACTAACCTGAAAAAGAGAGCAACAAGAGATGCAAACAGGTGTAATTGGCATCATAGGAGGCTCAGGCTTCTACAATATAGAAGGGATGACCGATCTGCGTGCTGTGGAGGTAGAGACACCTTTTGGCAAGCCTAGCGACCCTCCTCTGCTTGGCAAGATCGCAGGGCGAGATGTGGCCTTTATCGCTCGACATGGTAAGGGCCACAGGCTCGATCCTACCCATGTGCCTGCTCGCGCTAACGTCTTCGCCCTCAAGACCCTGGGGGTGACGCACCTCATCTCGATCAGCGCGGTTGGCAGCATGAAGGAAGAGATCGAGCCGCTACATATGGTAGTGCCAGACCAGCTATACGACCGGACGGTGCTGCGCCCTCGCACCTTCTTCGATGATGGAGTGGTTGTGCATGTAGGCATGGCCGACCCCTATTGCCCTCAATTGCGCGCCACCCTTATTGCCTCCGCGACCGAAACAGGGACCACAGTACACTCTGGCGGCACCTATATTTGCGTAGAAGGGCCACAGTTCTCAACACGCGCCGAGTCGCTTGTTTATCGCAGCTGGGGGATGTCGGTGATCGGCATGACTTCTATGCCCGAAGCCCGCCTCGCCAGGGAAGCTGAGATCTGCTATTCCACCCTTGCTATGGTGACCGACTATGACACGTGGCACCCGGGCCATGATAACGTTACCGTTGAGTTAGTAGTCCACAACCTCGGCCTCAACGTGCAGCGCGCCAGAGACGCCATCTCTGCGCTCATTCCGCGCATCGCCAGCAGCCGCCACTGTCACTGCGGAGAGGCCCTTCAAGGAGCGATAATGACTGCGCCCGATTTTATAACGAAGCGCCGTTTACAGCCGCTGTTGGGCAAATACGTTGATTAGGCTATACTAGATATATGTGTGCGAAACCGGCGCCCACTTCTTATAGCGCAACCCCCGCAAGTGTGAAGGCCATGCCACGTGGGGGGTTGGCGCGCCCCACCTTCTGGAACAGGATTCGGGGGCTGCGCTGGACCGAGTTTCGCCTGCTGCTGATTCCCTCCATACTCAGCATCGTCGGCATGCTGATGGTGATTCTCGTGCCCACCGGCGGGGTGCGCTGGGAGTGGAAAGACCTCTGGATGAGCTTCCTCTTCATCGGACTACTCTACGGCCTGCACATCTGGCTCAATATCACAAGGCCCCGGGCAGACCAGGCTCTCCTCCCCATTGTGGCTGTGATCATGGTGCTTGGCCTCGTGATGATAGAGAGGTTAGAGCCTTCGCTTGTCGCCAAAAGCCCCGACTTTGGCGGCATTGCGCGCAAGCAGGTGATATGGATTACTATCGGGGTGCTAGCTCTCTGGGCAACGCTTGCCTTCGTGCGCGACCTCAATCTCCTCCGGCGCTATAAATACACTTTCGCCATCATAGGCATAGCTCTGGTGGCGGCGACGCTCGTCTTCGGAAGCGATGCGGGGAGCGGCAGCGGCGTCAAGCTCTGGTTCAACTTCGGCTTCTTTCAGTTCCAGCCCTCCGAGCTGCTCAAGGTGCTGCTGGTGATCTTCCTGGCAGGCTATCTTGACGACAAGCGCGAGTTGCTTGCTTCCCCCTACAAGGTGGGGCCGATCAACTTACCACCCCTCCCATATCTCGCTCCTTTACTCCTTTTATGGGCGTTGGCGTTGGTGCTTTTCGTAGTGCAGAAAGACCTGGGGAGTGCGCTTCTCTTTTTCGGCATTTTCCTCTCCATGTTGTATGCCGCGAGTGGGCGGGCGTTTTACGTTGCCAGCGGGTTAGCGCTTTTCTTCGCCGCCTCCTATATGCTGAACCTTTTCTTTGCTACGCAGTTCGCCCACATACAGGAGCGTGTTGACATCTGGCTCAATCCCTGGCCGGTAGGCAATAACCAGGGCTACCAGATCGTGCAGTCGCTTTTTGCTCTCGCCACCGGCGGTGTTATGGGCAGCGGCATTGGCTTCGGCTCGCCTGGGGTGATCCCCGCTGTGCAAACCGACATGGTGATCTCGGCTATAGGCGAAGAACTGGGATTGATGGGCACACTGGCGGTAATCGCCCTTTTTATGCTGCTCGTCTACAGGGGGCTGCACATCGCCCTTACCGCTCACTCCGGTTATGAGCAGCTTCTGGCGGTTGGTTTCACCACGATACTTGGCCTGCAAGCTATCATTATTATAGGCGGGGCGATCAAGATGATACCTCTTACAGGTATTACCCTGCCCTTCATCAGCTATGGTGGCTCATCGCTGATTACAAACTTCGTGATTATCGGGCTGCTCCTTCGTATATCGTCGCCTCGCGGTAAGAGCGGCACGCAACGCCTGGATCGCTAATGATATGAGAATTGCACTTCGTAATCTCCTGCGCACCCTCTCTCTTCTGGCCGCCGTTGGCATACTGCTTTACGGCATGTTGAGCGACGCGGTACCTGCTTCGCCAACCGCCCCGCCGAATGATACTCGCTGGCTCCTTAGTCTGGCCGCGGCTTTTCCTCTCCTGGTGATCTATGCATGGCTTACGGTCTCAGGCGATCCTCGGCGTGAGAAGCGCACTCCTGACGCCAGGTTCCACCACAATGTGCAGCAGCTTGGCGGCTTCTTGCTGGTAGGCTTCGGACTGCTCAGTCTTCACCTGTTGCGCGAGCAAGTTGTAGCTGCCGTCTCGATAAAAGATGCCACTGTGGTGACCACTTCGGGCGTGGTAATACAGGACCCCCGCAAAGTGCCCGCCGAGCTACAGGTGCGGCGTGGCACTATTTACGCAGGAGACAAAGTAGTGGCCGCCAGCGAGGTAATCACCCCATCGCGCTTTGTTAACCGTCTTTACCCCGATCCAAACATCTCTTACCTGGCGGGTTACTACAATCCTACCATTTATGGCTCATCAGGTTTGGAGGCCTCCTTCGACCGCTATCTGTCGGGCAACGAAGTGCTCAACCCTCTGACTGAACAGCAGCGCAAGCTCTTGCACCGCCCTGTAGTGGGCAACGACCTCTATCTCACGATTGATCCCGCGATGCAGGCGCTGGCGCAAAAGACACTGGGCGAGCGCAAAGGTGCCATAGTGCTGCTCGACGCGCAGAGTGGGGCTATTCTCGCTATGGCGTCATGGCCGCACATTGACCCCCAGCAGATGTCCTTTAACCCTTACGCAGACGACTGGGGCGCTGAGAACAAGCGGATCATCACCTACTACAATTCTGTGCTGAACGATCCCAACCGCCCCCTTTTGTTGAGCGCAAGCCAGGGTCTATACCCCCCAGGCTCGACCTTCAAGACGGTCACATCGGGGGCGGCGATTGACACCAACACCGCGCAGCCCACCGCCACTTTTACCGATACTAACGGCACCGTCAAGGTAGAAGCAGGCGCTTATCTTCACCGCGATTGTTCTACCTGCCGTCCGGCGAAGCACGGCCCTACCTTCACGATGGTAGAGGGATACAAGTGGTCGCTGAATGTGGTTTTTGCCGAGCTTTCGATCCGGCTGGGAGCCAACAGGTTGATCGAATACGCGCAGCGCTTCGGGCTGGGCACTCGCTACGACATCGGCATACCTGTAGAGATCAGCAGATTAGCCCCCGACCTTGCGGACCTCAACAGCCCGAACACGCTGGCGGCTACGGGCTACGGCCAGGGCGAAGTCCAGACTACGCCGTTGCAGATGGCCCTGGTGGCGGCTACTGTCGCGCATGGCGGGCAGCTGCCTGCACCCTACCTTGTGGCTTCGGTGAAAGACAGTGAGACAGGGGATACGGTCTGGCAGTTCCAGCCGCACACAATAAATCAGGTGCTCTCACCTCAAAGCAACGACACCCTTAAAGGGATGATGGTTGCGTCTGTTCAGTCAGGCTGGGCCAGCGGAGCGGCGATACCTGGCTACGTAGTAGGGGGCAAAACAGGCACCGCCGAGACGGGCAAAGGCACCTCTCACTCCTGGTTCATCGGCTGGGCAGGCAAAGACCCCAACCGCCCACAGTATGCTATCAGCGCGTTTGTAGACGAAGGTGGCGAAGGCACAAGGGTAGCGCTCCCCATGGCCCGCACAGTGCTGTCGGCGGCGTTGGGGAGGAAGTAACATGAGCGTCAATCCCTACCCCAGATCAAAATCAACGGCTCTGAGGCGTTCAGCGAGATCATCTAACAGCGCAGTCAAGGCTTCATAGCGGGCAAAAAGGGCGTGACATCGTATCTCAGGCCTTGCGTGTTGGTAGACACCAACCCATCAATGTAGCTGGGGTCATGCGGCCTTCAGTAAGCCTTACCTGCTCTGCGGCTGGTCTATATCTATCTTGGGGCCGAGGAAGCGGGGCTGGTCGTTGGTCAGGAAGCGGAAGGCTGTGTTGGCAAGAGCAATATACTCGCGCACTTCATTGCTCACGGTGTGGTAAGGCTGGCGGTCGGCTATCACCCCCACAGATTTCACTCCTAGCTGGTTGCAGGTGTAGATAGCCCGCGGCAGGTGAAACTGCTGGGTCACCAATGTAGCTTCGGAGAGGTTGAAGACCTCTCGCGCTCGATAGCAGCTATCCCAGGTGCTGAAGCCGGCGTAGTCGAGGACGATGTCGCTGTCGTCAACCCCTAGCTCAACAGCCGTCTTGCGCATCGCCTCTACCTCGTTGTGGTCAACTGTGCTGTTGTCGCCCGTCATCAGCAGCTTTTGCACCTTGCCTTTATCATAGAGGTCAGCGGCTGTAGCCACCCGGTCGTAGAGCATAGGTGACGGCTCGCCATCGCTGTTGAGGCCCGCCCCGAAGACCATCGCCACATGTTGCTGCGGCAATGCCGGGCTATCTACGTTGTAAATCAGCTTCTCTGTTTGCGAGTTAACCCATAATTTATACCCGAGGATAGCAAAGCCACCGATGAGTAGTAGCAGAAGAAGTGCAACCGCAGATCGCTTTAGCACCGTGCCCAGTGTGCTGCGGGCGCGTACCGGCTGGTGGTAAGCCCAACGGCGCGGTCCCAGTTTGCGTGTGGGAGTCACAGGCATGGGGCGGGCCGCTATATATTTGTGGTGCGTCTTGCTCATGTGATGCCGGGCTGCTTCTTTACTCTGCCCCAGACTTTGTCCATCGCTTCTACGCTCATGCCGCGCAGCTTGCCGCCGCCTCGTACGATCTCTTCTTCCATCGCGGTGAAACGCCCTAGAAACTTGTCATCGGCCCGGCGCAAGGCTTCCTCCGCATTGATCCCCATCCACTGCGCCAGGTTTACAAGGGCAAAGAAGAGGTCGCCCAATTCTTCGGTGCGACGCTCTTTGCCTTCTTCGGCCTGAAGCTCGGCAAGCTCCTCGCGCACCTTATCGAACACTCCCTCAATGCTCGCCCAATCGAAGCCGATGCGTGCCGCCCTTACCTGTAGCTGCTGGGCACGCTCCAGCGCAGGCATGGCGCGCGGCACGCTCAGCAGGAGGCCTGTGCCTTCCAGACCTTGCTCTGCCGCCTGCGCCGACTCAAAGTTGCGCCCCGCCTTTGCTTTGGCCTCGCGCTCACCCGCCTTGATGACCTCCCAGTTCTTCAGCACGTGCTCCGCGCCTGTTACCTCTACAGCCCCGAAGACATGCGGATGCCGTCGTATCAGCTTGGAAACAATGTGCCCTATGACGTCGGAGAGGGTAAACTCGTCTGCCGAGAGAGCCAGCTGCGAATGGAAGACCACCTGCAAGAGCAAATCGCCCAGCTCCTCCGCCAGCATGTCAGGGTCGCCTGCGTCCATCGCATCAACCACTTCGTAGGCTTCTTCGAGGAGGTGGTGTTTTATCGAATCGTGGGTCTGCTCGCGGTCCCAGGGGCAGCCGCCCGGCCCCCGCAGCCTTCCCATAATATAAACGAGCGAATCGAAGTCGCGTGGCAGCAAAAGCGGCTCAATAGAAGGCAGATACACGCAAGCCAGATGGTTTATACCGTGCCCGCGATCCATGTCCGCGAGGGTGGTTTGTATGACCGCCTCCCGGCCCGGCACGCCCGCGTTGAGCACAACTGTCACCGGGTGTTCGTCAGGATAGCGCTCCATTAGCATCAGCTTGCAGGCCGAGGCCACACGGTCGTTATATACCTGGCAAAGAAGCACCGGGTACATAGGCGAAAGTCCAGCTAGGGCGGGGAAGGAGGCAGGCTCGATGGGCAAAGAGTAGGGGCTAAAGAGAAAATGTTCGTCTGCCTCTGCTGACTCAGCGGCTGGGCCGCTCTGCTCGCCATAACCCGCCAGCTCCGTACCGTCCACGATCTGGAGGCCATGCTCCAGAGGGTCAATGCTGAGGGCTGTACAAACCGGCTCGATGAAAGAGAGTCCTGCCACGAGCTTGATTTCTACTGCACGCTCACGGCCCATGGCGCGCAAGTATCGCACCGATGCCTCGCCTACCGCCGGGTGGCCCGGCACGCAGTAGATTATGGGCTTGGCTTCATCTGATGCGGCGAGTCGCAGCAGCTCTTCTGCTATCTGCCGGTAGATCTCCTCGAAGCGCGTCTCACGCTCGTAAAGGTAGTCAAATGTGCGTACGTCGAGGTGTTGTGGCAGGTGGTCTGCCGTGGGGTGCGTCAGGGTGCGGAGGTAAACAGTAGAAGCGTTATCGAGTAATGCCTTTACTTCGAGGGTAACTTGCTCCCAGGCTCCCGGCCCTAAACCCGCGACGATTATTGGTGACATAGATTTCGCTCTTTCTGGGGTAGAAAATACCTTGCCCTGCATGAGGGTGTCCTTTATATTACCACATATTACCAGGCTCGCTCGACAGAGGCAATTGAGGGTAACTGTTCAGACTTAGGGTGGAGCAATCTTGAAGGAGTAGCTGTGGAGGCGTACCCTCACCCGCCCTCACCCGCCCTCACCCCCAACCCCCTATCCCATGAAGGGAGAGGGGGCTAAGCTAGCCCCTCCACCCTTAGTCTGAACTCTTACCAATTGAGGACATGTGTCATATTGCACCTGCCTTGCTACATCCGGACGTATGCCCTGTGCAAACGGAAATTGGACTGTCAATTATTAGTGCGCCTTGGAAAGGAGCTGACTGTTATGAGAACGAAGAAGAGCCTGCTACCCATTCTTCTGCTTGGTGTTGCGTTGGTGGCGGGTGCCGTTGTTGCTATCGCGGCGCGCGGTGAGGTAAGTTACTCAACAGGCCAGATGGTGCTGAAAGCAGTAGCACCTGCGACAGCAGTATCTACTGCTACATCTGCTCAGGGTACATCTCGCTTTGTGTACGGCAGCAAGAACATTGTAGGGGCAAGCGATGCAGAGCTTACTTACTTCGTCCGGGACTGGGCCAATCACCAACTGAAGCCGAAGGGAGAACCGGAAGTGCTCTTCGCAAAGTCGGTAAGCTATGACGAGATGCCAGTGCTGGGCCTGGGGTGTCCTCCCAACTTTGCAGCTATTGAAGAACCCCCCTTGATGGTGGCTATTGTAAGAGGCGAGTTCGACTATCGAGGTGCGGCACCAGGTTTCGGCCAGCTACCGCCGCCAACCCCAGGCAAGAAGAGCTATGTAATGTACATATTTGACGAGTGGGCGGGGGTACCTGCTGCTATTCTGCCATCAGAGAATGGCGCATTAGTAAAGAAAGCTCTCAACGATCCAACGCTGCCGGATGGCCCAGAAGGGTTATTGCCGAGTGTGTGTCCGACGCGCGTTCCGGCATCACAGAAGTATCTGCATTATGGGCAAGCTGCCCCTGGTTTTACTGTACCTTCTCAGCCTACCCAGCAGTTCCCAAATGCCGGTACGCCCGCAGTTCCGGTGCCCGTAGAAACTACTGTAAACCGTTAGCTTCTGAACGCTGCGCCACCCGATTTACAACCGGGCGTGGCACAGGTCACACTGTGTGACGATACCCCTGGTTTCACATGACTGAAACCAGGGGTATTCCTTTCCTCCCAGGCGCAAAGCCGCTATATGCTGCCGCAGAAATGTTGAACTAATGGAGGCACAGTCATTGCTCAACAAGATTTTCCCACGAGTCTCCAGGAGGGCACAATGATACATATCGGCACAAGCGGCTACAGCTATGCGGACTGGAAGGGTCCTTTCTACCCGGAGGGGATAAAGGACAGCGAGATGCTGCCTTTTTACGCGCAGGAGTTCCACGCTACCGAGATCAACTACACATATTATCGGATGCCTTCTGCCCGGACGTTGGCGGCGATGGCCTCGAAGGTGCCTGACGATTTTATTTTCACCATCAAGGCGAGCAAGGAATTGACGCATGAACGGGAAGCAGAGGAGGGTGGCTCTACTCCCGAGAACTTCCGCCTGTTCAGAGAGGCTGTGCAACCCCTCATCGACGAAGGAAAGTTCGGGGCAGTGCTGGCGCAGTTCCCCAACTCGTTCAAGCCAACACCGGAGAACCGCGACTACCTCTCTGTCTTTCGCGAGCGGATGGGCGACTTGCCTGTGGCCGTGGAGTTCCGCAACTCTACCTGGATAACGGACGAGACCATGGAGTTGTTGAGGAGGAACAACCTGGGCTATTGCAGCGTGGATGAGCCGCGCCTCAAAGGGCTTATACCACCCGTAGCTGTGGCGACCGCTCCTATCTCCTATGTGCGGTTCCACGGGCGCAACGCTCAGAAGTGGTGGCGGCACGATGAAGCGTTTGAGCGTTATAGCTACGAATACAAGCCCGAAGAGCTTGAAGAGTGGGTGCCCAAGATAGACAAGCTGGCGAAGACCTCGCAGAATACCTTCGTTTTCACCAACAACCATTACCGGGGCGCAGCCGTCCAAACCGCCCGCGAGCTAAAGGACCTGCTGGAGAAGGCGGGCGATAAAGTGAAGTGAAGCGGAGTACGTAACGGATGAGCATCAAAAAGGGCCAACCTCCTTAGCCTTCAGGCGCTACGCACTACGCAACACAACGGCGCTTTCTTTTAGGCTGAAGCTGTGGGAGGAGGAGCGCCTGGTTCTCAGAACCTTTATCCGGGGGTGAGCGTAGCCTGCCATCTCACCTAGCTCAGCTATTATTTCGGGCACGGGTACAAGGATACCTGCGTGCGCCGACTCGCCTACTATCATTACCAGGCTAGCGCCTGGGGCCAGCATCGGGCGCACCGATTCTACGGCGCGTAAGATACCGCCGAAGTACTGCCTTGTCATCCTGCTGTAGTCCCAGCCCCAGCCGCGATCCCCCAGCTTATCACCTATTGCCGCCGCCACCCTGGCCACCGAAGGCACCTCTTCCACGCGCCGCCAATCCTCTACGTCGCGATAAGTGGCTTTGGCGTCGCTAACCATCATCTTTTTGCGCAGGCGCTTTAGCCCCCCCATATCATTCACGAAGCCGAGGAAAAATAGCTCCATGCGCGTCTGCATAGTGTAGTCGAGATTGTTCAGGTAGGGTGGAGAGGTAATAGCCAGGTCAGCAGGGAGGAGTGGGTGCACCATCTCACCCGCCGCCCTGATGTCGGCCTCGTAGACCTCAGCGCAGCCAAGCCCCCCTTGAGATTGCACCCATTCGATGTCGGCCAGCATCTTGCGGAGCTTTGTCTCAAAGATGGAGAGAACAGGCGCGTCGTGCTTCACTTCCCGCGAGCCAAAGGCGTGCGGCGACAGCTTCATATTGCTGGCCCCACGCAGGATAGAAGCCAGCGCAAGCATGATCAGATCGCGGTTGGGCGGGCTGACGCATTCCTCGATGCAGAGCCTGAGGGCAACTATCTTGAGCGCCACTCGCCTGGCGATCCACCTTTCGAGGCGGGGCATGGCGGGCAGCATCTCCACCAGCGTTGCAGGCTCTTCCTCTGCCATTATGAGCGCAGTGCCTGCAACCTCCAGCAATCGGGCGAGCTCTAACTTGAGCAGGGCAAGGTCAAAGCCGGCGCGACTTTTCACCCTGGAGGCAAGGCAGAGAAAAGGGTTGACCTCGATACCCAGGGCGTTGCGCCCCGCCAGACGGGAGGCGACGAGCGTTGTGCCTGTGCCGCAGAACGGGTCGAGCACTGTACCGCCCTTGCTGACACCAAACTCCTCTATTGCCTGGTAAACAAGTGGCGCGGAGTAGGATTCGGGCATAAGGTACCAGTCGAGCAGAGGTGAGTTGCGGTTGAGCGCGGCGGTGGTAGAGGTGAGCATGTGTGCTCCTCCTATATAGTTGGTGGCTTTCAGGGTGCAGAGAGCCGATTATAAACTATATAGAGGCGCTGCGCCAGCACGAGCAGCTGCTACGGCTTCGGCACTACGTGGTCAGAGGGTGCTGTTTCATGGCACGGAATAGCACTGTGCGGTCGCGGCCATTGCGTTTAGCTTCATACAGGGCTTTATCAGCGGTGGATATCAGCATCTCGGCGTTTGTAGCATCGCCCTGCATTTCTGCTACACCTGCACTGACTGCTATCTGCATACGAACGACGCTGCCATCACTAAGTGGCGCGCAAAAAGGCTGCTCCGAAACATGAGCGCGCACCCGCTCTGCCATCGTGCATACTTCGCGATGCTCCACCTCCGTTATAGTGATCGCTGTTTCCTCGCCGTAGCCTGCAAGCTTGGCGGTAGGGCGCAAGTTGCTTTGCAGCAGACAGGGAACCCAGCGCAGCAAGGGTAAGCGTTCAGAGTTAGGGTATAACAAAGTTCAAGGGGTAGCTGTGTGGGCGTATCCTCACCTCCCCTCACCCCAACCCCTCTCCCACAAGGGGAGAGGGGCTTTACTCCTGCTGAGTGCACAGGGGCAGGCCCCTGACGGGGCTACAGTGGTGATTAAAGCCCCCTCTCCCTTCATGGGAGATATACTCCCCAGCAATAAAGCCCCCTCTCCCATGAAGGGAGAGGGGGTTTGGGGGTGAGGGTAGGTATGCCCGCACAGTTGCCTCTTGACGATTGCTCCACCCCAACTCTGAACATTTATCCGGCGCCCGTTGGGTTTGACGGGCAATCGCATATGGCGTATAATAACAGGCAGGCTTTCTGCCGCAGACATTTCTGATATAGGCTTGTAGCCATAGCTGTAGCCGTATTTATGTACAGGGTATATTTTAGAGGAGTAAGATAAAGAGAAATGCTGAAGATCCGACTTCGCCGCATGGGGGCTATCAGGCAGCCCCATTATCGTATTGTGGTAGCCGATGCCCGCGCACCGCGCGACGGGGCCTTTATTGAGACCCTGGGGCACTACAACCCACGTACTGACCCTGCTACTATCCAGATAGATATAGCCAAATATGAGGAGTGGAAGAAAAAGGGCGCGCAGCCTACCAATGCGGTAGCCAGCCTTGCCAAGCATTTTAACCGCGCCGCCAGAAAAGCCGCCGCGAGCGCCGAGGCTCCTCAGCCCACAAATCGCCGCACCCGCAACGCCTCTGGCAAGGGCTTCACCCCGCCTCCCGCGCCGGAAGCTGAAGCTGGAGCCGAGGTCGCCGCCACCGAAGCCGCTCCCGAAGCTGTACCTGCCGCCGAAGCTGTTGTCGCGCCGGAAGTTGGTGAGGTTGTCGCAACAGAGCCACAGAGCGAAGGAATGGCCGAGGCAACACGCAACAACGGAGAAGGCTCCGAGGCATTGACAGGGGCTACGGTCGCAACGGAGGCTCCAGATAACAGCGATCTCCCCGTGCTAGAGGCAGCAACTGATGAGGGATCAGGGACTAGCGGTTAAGAATTATTAGCTGCTAACCCCCAGCCTTTAATCCCCAACCGAAGGTTTTACATGAAAGAGCTTGTAGAATATATCGCCAGGAACCTCGTAGACAACCCTGATGCTGTGAACGTGCGCGAGACGCGCGGTGATTACGTGGTGCGTATTCAGCTAACTGTAGACCCGGACGAGAAGGGTAAGGTCATTGGCCGCGAAGGTAAAATAGCCCGCGCCATACGCACCCTTGTGAACGCCGCCGCAGCCCGCGAAGGCAGGCGTGGCGTGCTAGAGATAGAGTAAATCTCTCTCCCTCCTGCTGTTCGCTATGCATAACCGCTCAATGAGCAGCCTGGCCCGGCTGGGTGGTAAAAGACCAAAGACGAGCAGCGCCTGGCGCTTCGCCCTTGGTCTTTTCTCTTGCCTGGAGCAGCAATGACAGATCAGGTTGGTTCCCAGCGCGTAGAAAACGCCCCCGAACGGCTGATTGTCGGGCAGGTGGTAGCCCCTTTCGGGGTGAAAGGGGAGCTAAAGGTCAATATCCTCACCGAGTTCCCTGAGCGATTTCGCAAGATGGAGCAGCTATTGCTCGCTCCATTCGACTCCTTACCTGCACACCTCGCGCCGTCCGCATCCCTCGACCCGAAGACGGTACGCTCTTTCCAGTCGCATGCGGAGGGGAGTGTGCCCCGCTCACCAACGGCTTTCCGCCCACCCTCAACAGCCACGCCCTTCGAGATAGAATCTACGCAGCTGCATAAAGGGCAACTGCTGTTGAAGCTACAAGGAGTGAACGACGCAGATGCGGCTGCTGCTCTGCGGGGCTACTGGGTGCTGGTGCCGTTGGAGCAGGCACGCAAGCTGCCTCGGGGCTCTTATTATCTTTACCAGATAGTGGGCCTGGAAGTACATACAACCGAAGGCAATCACCTGGGCAAGATAGCGGACGTAATCACAACATCGGCGAACGACGTTTACGTGGTGCAAGGCCCAGGCGTCACAGACCCCACAGGCGAATTGCTGGTGCCCGGCATCAAGGCGATAGTTAAGAGGATAGAGCTAAAGCGAGGGCGTGTAATCATCGCGCCCCCCGAAGATTGGGCGTAAATACTGGGGCGAAGGTGGCGTGGCTGCTGTTCGCAGATGCGTCGCCCTCAATGAAGGATTTTGCATAATGCTTTTTATAGTATCAGTTATACTTTTTGTGGTCGTAATGGGCTATCTCGACTCGCGACTGCGCTGGCCGAAGCCCAACGATAAAGGGCATCGATATGTTAGCATCGCCGAGCGTAGCAGCGCAATCCGCAGGCGTTAGCACGCAGCCACAGCCACAGCCACAGCCAGCCTGACAACACTAACAGGAGACTTACAGCCGATGTTAGCCGGACATTTTGGCCTGGCGGCCGTCGTAAAGTCGCGCCAGCCACAGTTACCCCTATGGGCCTTGATGTTGAGCACACAGCTTCTCGATGTTATTTTCGTGGTGCTCTACACCCTGAACCTCGAAGGCTTTACGCCCGTACCCGGCACTAACGGCGGCTACGGCAACCTCATCATTCACGCCAACTACAGCCATTCGCTGGTAGGTGCGTTTGCGATAAGCCTGGTAGCGGCGATAGCGGCTATGATACCCTGGGGAAGAAGCAATGGGCTTATCGTAGGGGCGATGGTCTTCTCCCACTGGCTCCTCGACCTGCTGGTACACAGAATGGATATGCCCGTGCTGCCCGGCAACGCGGGCGATTTGCCGCTCCTGGGCTTTGGGATATGGACGATCCCCGGCCTTAGCATAGCACTGGAGCTTATTTTGATATTGGCCGGGGCCTTTTTGTACTATCACGCCGCTATGCGCAGCGCGGTGCGCGCCGAGCGGCAGGATGCAAAGGCCGGAGTGACAGTTGCTCCCAAAGGCTACCGCAACAGATCGCTGCTAGCCTCTGTGGTGTTGCTCGTGCTGATGGTGGGCACCCTCGTCTCTGATCTATTTGGTCTTCTGGGCTGACCATTTTTCTTGGCACGTCTCCTGCAATTAGTCGTGGAGCCTGGGAGCAATTGCTCGCCATTAGTAGAAAAGAGAGGAATGCATGAAAGTCCAAGACATTATGACCAAGAACCCGGAGGCGGTAACCCCTGGCACTCCGATAGCTGATGTGGCTCGCCAGATGCGCGACCTTGACGTGGGAATTATGCCTGTGGTGAGCGACGGTGAGTTGCTCGGCGTGATAACCGACCGTGATATAACGATAAGGGTTACAGCGGCGGGCCTCAGCCCTTTTGAGGTGACGGTGCAAGATTTTGTATCGCCTAATGCTGTTACCGTTTCGCCAGGTGATGACATAGAGAAAGCACGCAGCCTGATGTCCGAGCGCCAGATACGCCGCCTGCTGGTCACAGAAGACAACAGGCTGGTGGGTGTGCTATCGCTAGGTGACCTGGCGACCAAAGATAAGTCGGAAGAGTCCGAAACGGGAGAGGTGCTGGAGGACATTTCGGAGCCAACCAACCTGAACAAGACCCCATAGGGGCCGGGTTTTCCGTAGGAAGCTTGTTTATCCCTTACATCAGGGTAAGTAAGAACCCACCACAGGGGGAAGGTGGAATAGAGTAGATGAAACAAGGAATAACTCCGCATGTTGGAGTTATTCCTTGTTTTCGGGAAGAAAAGCCGCTCCCCACAAGTGCGGTCTCGGCTTAGCACAAGGCTGGGTGTTATTTACCCCAGCTGAGGCCCGATTGAGCATCTACGTTGGCGTTGTCGGTCAGCTTTTGCGTTGCCGAGAGGTTAGCCTTCCCTGCGCTGAGAGGGGCCTGGAAATCGGCGGCATAGAGGTCAAAAGAGGCATCTTTGAGAGCTATGTAGGCCAGTTTGCCGCCGTCGGGCGACCAGGCGGGCGCTCTGGAAGCGCCGTCCGTGGTGAGTTGTATGGGCGCAGGGTAGTCGCCGGTCCACTTCTGGGCGTCAGTGGGCACAATATAGATATTGGTTTTGCCCTCGCGCTGCATCGCGAACGCTAGCCACTGCCCATCTGGAGACCATGCGGGGTCGTATGCGCTATCCTTGGCGTCGGTTAGCTCCAACTTCTTGCCTGTTTCAAGGTTCAGCACCAGGATTTGGCCGTTGCCGCTGTCCGTCACATAGTTGGCGACTGCTATCTTTGTGCCATCGGGCGACCAGGACGGGTTTTCAACGGCCTGCTTACTATGATCCAGGTTGTCTACTATCTTGCGTACGTTACCGCCCAGTGTATTCATGGTGAAGAGGCCAGGATACTCTGTGCCCACGTCGGAGGTAAAGGCAATAGTCTGTCCATCGGGCGACCACGCAGGCTGCATAGCCCAGAGCGCCTCAGTGTTGTAGCCTATAGCGCCTGTCTCAACAGTTGGCCTGTGATTAGTGAGGGCTACTGTGTCCGAAGGGTCGGCCACAGTGAGCTTGTACAGGTCGGAAAAGCCTTCATCAAAGCGGGTGTAGATGATCTGGGAGCCGTCAGGTGAGAAGGTTGGTTGGCCGTCGCGTTTGTCCTGCTTGTCCTTTGGGCCTTTAGTTAACTGCTGCTGGTTGCCGCCACTATAAAGCCATAGGCCGCCATTGCGGGCATAGGCTATCTTGCCCCCTACATCGATGGCTTTCAGGAGGCCGGCTGGGCGTGCTGTGCCGCGCCCGAAGTAGCTCACGCTTACCAGGGCGAGCGCTCCCAGGGCCAAGACGAGGAATAATTTTCTGATCACGCGCCCCTCTTTTCAAATGTCGTCAGTTGCCGTTGATTAGACGCAGACTACCGTCATCTTCAATTTCAACCCAGGTTAGGCCCGCGCCAGCGCATCCACAACTTGTAGAGCAAAGGGTTGTAGACATAGTCATAAGCGCCGGGATATTCTACTTCTCTGCCGCCAAAGCCTTTCTTGAACCAGTATACACCACGCAAACCAGAACGTGTATTTACAGGGGAAATCTCACTTTCGCTGCCTTCTTCGGGCGCATCAGGTATGCCCCAGAAGTCGTAGAGTGTGCAGCCCTGCTCGCGTGCCCACTTTATCGCCTCCCATTGGAGCAGGTAGTTGGGCATGTGCTCGCGCCCTTTGTCGCTTGATGCGCCGTACATGTAAATCGCTTCATCTCCGAAGCGAAGGGCAAGGAGGCCTCCTATTGGTCCTGATTCGCGCTCTACCGGATCGGGGTGCTCGGCCAGGAGCACGAGAATGTCGCTTACGTTGGAGGTCGCGCCGAAAGTTTGCCAGAGCTTCTCATAATAGGGGAAGGTATGGATACCAAAGTCATCGCGCTCGCCTGTTACCTCTAACAAGCTATAGAACGCCTGAAGATCGCCTAAAGTTGCGGCTCGCCGGACCTCGACGCCCCGGCGGCCTGCAAGCCGCAGGTTATAGCGCGTCTTGGGCTTCATATCTTTGAGCAGATCTTCCTCGCTCTTGTCGATGTCGAGCACAATGGTGCGTGCGGGCTGCAAGCGCCCGGAAGGGCGGAAGCCCAGCGCGGCCATCTCGCGGTCTACGTCAGCTTTGGTGATATTCTCGCTCAGCTTTATATCAGGTTCTACTTTGAGGAAGATAGCTCCGCGCCAGCGTGCCCACCTGTGTACACGCCGCCAGAATGCGGGGGTTGCCTTGTCGTTCTCCTGCGCTTGTGGAGAATAAACAGGCCCACGTGGTATATAGCCTATGGAGAGAGGCACAGGGATGGGGAGCCTGGGGATGCCGGGAAGCCCCCGTAAGAGCACCTGGGCGCAGATGAGCGGGTTGGGGGAGGCTTGCACGTGAAGTGTGGCCTCAGGGATGCTTCCCATCGCCACACGCCACACCGACCAGCCGGAGTTCGCTTTAAAGTCGCCCCAGCGCCACGATTGCAACAGGCTGGCATCGTTGCGACGAAGTGCGGCGTCCCAATCGCTTTCTCTCAGGGGAGTGTGAAAAGGGTGAGTTGTATCGCCGGCGTTGGCTGGGTTGGTTGAAGTGAGGTTAGAGGCAGAGCCCGCGTCGCCTCTATTCATGCCCGTTGGTTAGCTCCGGCCTCACGGGCCGCACCAGTGGGATCGAATGGGTGTCTTCGCATGGCTCGGTGTCAGGAAGCCTGAACTCATCATTCGTAGCGTGGTCATATGGCATCGTTTGGCTACCAGCGTCGTTCCCCTCACCGGGGGCTTGCTGTGTACGGTCTCGGCTTTCCCAGTAGTTACCCTGCTGGGGGCGCTCGCCGTTGCGCAGGCGTTCGCGCTCTTTCTCTCCCGATATACGCTCACCGGGCAAGCCGTAGGTGGCGCTGTAGCTATAGGCGCTGTAGCTGTAAACTGTACGCGCATCACCACCATTCTGCGCGGCTCTCAAGTGTACACCCGGCCCCGAAGGAGCGTTGCGGAAGATGCCTGATAGGGTACATATCTCGGTAAACTGGTCGGCGGCCTCTATAAGCTCGTTGGAGGTGCTGATGCCGAAGGAGATTACTTCGCAACGCACTCCCTTCATCTGGATCGCTTCGACGAGGCGCACGAAATCGCCATCACCGCTGACAATAACTACAACGTCCAGGTTCTCTGAGAGGAGCATGATGTCAACGGCCATCTCAATATCAAGGTTGGCCTTGATGCGCCCGCCATCGTACTTGTGTATGTCTTTGCAGATTACCTTGTAGCCGTTGGCCCGGAGGAAGTCTATGAACTTACGCTGGTTAGGATTCTCAGGGTCAACGCCGGTATAGGCGCAAGCCCGGATAATATCCCGTCCCGCGAGCGCATGCTCCAGCAAACGGCAATAATTAACTTCTACCCCTGCCGACTTCGCCGAATAAAAGAGATTAGAAACGTCTACAAAGACGCCCACGTTGTGTGCCATTCTATGATCTCCATGCCTGCTGTTATACGTTTGCTTTATATAAGGATTATACCTTAAAAGTAGGGGTTAGGATGGGCTATTAATACTGATCTCTAAATAGGGTTCAAGGGATTGGCGGAGAAGGATATCTCGCCCATGGCCTCCTGCGCGGCTTCTTTTATGGCAGGCTCATCGCTTTGGAGAGCTTGTGAGAGAGCTTCTGTCGCGGGTTTGCCCCCGATCTGGCCCAGGGCCCAGATAGCAGCAAGCCTTACTTCCAGGTCTCTATCTTCTATCATCCGCACAAGTTGGGGCAAGGCATCGCTCAGTACCATTTCTCCGGCCGCGTGTGCCGCTTCGTAGCGCATGGCGGGGTGGTTGCTCTCAAGCTCGTCGAGGATGACCTGTTCCCAGCGTGGGTCCATGCTGCGGCCCATAGCGAATACCGCGCTTTCCGCGTTGCGCCCGCCGTGCTCGTATATATCGGCTATAAGGTCGTTCACTTCGCTATCATTATGCAGATAGCCAAGCGACTCGATTGCCCGGCGGCGCACGTCTATATTGTCATCCTGATTGCGCGCCACCTCCAGGAGGGCCTCCCGTAGCTCAGCTGCTCTCGCCCCCAGCTTGTCTTCGCATTCGGCTATATATGTGAAACGCCCTAAAGCCCTGGCCACTGCCTCGCGCACTCCCATGTCGGAGTCGGTGCGCAGCATCGACAATAGCTTGCCAAGGAGCAGCTTGCTGTTGTCCTCGTAAAGCCCTTCGATAGCGGACTGGCGTACCTGCGAGTCGCTGTCTTCGAGCGCAGCTAAAAGAGCATAGCGGAAATCGAGGTCTACATTGTCTTCGGACATGAGAACAAGGTTGCTTATTATACGCTTGCGTCGCTCCAGCGACAGTTCAGGCCATATCTCGCGGAAGGCGGCACGGTCCTCGCTACTCATGTCTGATAAGAATGTGAGGGATGCAGTGGTTGGCTTCTCGACGTGGGCTACGCCTCGTAGTGTCTCTGAAAAGTCTGCCATTTTATATGATCTTTCCTATTCTTTCTATTAACTCACCTTACGCAACAGACGACAGAAGGGGAGTGACGGAACACAAAGGCGCAAAGAGCGCAAAGTTTCTAAGGGAATTACAGCGCAGGACAGAGAAGGTATAAAGGCAGCGGCTCTTCGTCGTCCGCCGTTCATCGCTTCTTTGTTGTGCTCTGAGACCGGGAGACGGACGTTGAACAGGTATGCAACCCGTCGTCCAGCGTCCATCGTCTACCCTCACACCAGGTTATATTTCCGCCCGCTACAAGTTAGGAGGGCTTGCGCGCGCTGTCGTAGAAGTAAGCGCCCGCGGCGTTCTCATCGGGGTAGAAGTAAGGGTAAGCGCCTGAGAGCATTGTCTTCAGCCAACTGCGTGATATAGGACGTTCGATATTCACTACGGGGTAAATATCATCAAATATAGCCCACAGCTTGCCATCGTTCTCCTCACCTACTGCCTCAAAAGCGTTGGTGATTATCGTCTCTGGGCGCTTGCGCTCCAAGTCGTCCAGCTTCTTCTGATTTTGCAGCTTACCAAACCTCTCCTGGCTCAAGAGCATAGCGGGGTCAGCCTCCACTGAATAGGAAACAGGACGGAAGAGATAGCGGCCTTTGCGCTCATCCAGCTGGAGGAGGTTATCTTCGCGCTCAGCGGGGCGGTTGAAGTGTATCTCAAAAACGTCTTCACCTCGATCTGTGGGCACGATTCTAAACCTGGCACCAGGTATCATGTACTCGGCAAAGAGGTCTCCCAGGCCCATGATGAAGCCGCCACGATTGCCCGTGGGGTAGCGCAGTTCCGCGAGCAAAGAGACGTATAGCTGGGGCATCTCGAAGCGTATCATAGAGGCACGCTGGTCTTCGAAGACAGGCCCCTGGAAGAGCCTCTTGGCGCGTCGATCATAAGGGAGCACACCGTTTTCGTATTCATAATAGGTAAGAGCGTAATCGAGCGGGCCAGGCGTGCTATCAGGCTCGTCCTCTTCCTCTACCGACACAATTGCGGTGTCTTCGAGATAACGGTAGTCCTGGCCTATCTCGGCGGGCTTGCGGAGGGGTGGGGCTACAGGCGAGGAGTTGGCGATAATCCAGAGGCGGTCGCTGTTGATGCCAACAAACTCGAAGTCCTTCTTCTCCTTCAGCATCCTGTAGCTGAGGGCGAAGCGCATCCGCTCGTAGTCAGGATTTTCCGGCCGGCGATTCAGGACGTCAGCCATAATATCACGGTCCGAAGCGACGCCTCCCGTCTCCGGCTCCTCCAGGTACTCCCTGATGCGCCGGAAGTCGCCTTTGCTGAAGCGATCAAGAGCCTCTTCGGGGAACATCTCCGAGCCGAAATGAATCAGCCTGCTGTCGTGCTCCACCGCTATTCCGATCATGGTGGTGAGGGCATCGACCACTGCCGGGTTGGACATAATATCATCCAACGGCTCACTCAGGTTGACGGTAACAGCGCCGTCTACAGATGGAATACGCACTTCAACAGGTCCGGTAACGGCAGGCTCAGGCGGTGTTTGTACGGGGGCAGGTTTGGCGGGCGCGGGTTTAGGTGCTGGAGCCTGTACCTGTGCGGGCGGAGTTGCGGGCGCAGACGATACAACGGCTGTTGGCGCGGGTACTTTTACGGGGGCCTGCTCCGCGGGCGCGGGCTGCGTAACCTGGGTTTGCGGTGCCGCCGGGTTCACACGTGCAGGTTCTATTTCGGCAGGCTCCGGTCGCTTAGCTATTTGCGGGGGGGAGGCGGGGGCGGGGGCGGGAGGAGCAGCATGGTCAAGCGTTACGGCAAGAGGTACGGCAGGGGCTACTTCTACGTGAGCAGCAGGTGCGCTTTCCGGAAGGTGCTGCGGAGTGGGAGCTTCTGCTTCTTCCGGCTCTTCTTTTTCCTCGATGACCGGCTGCGGGATAAGGTGCTGCGGGATCAGTGTTGGTATTTCGGTTGTGCTGCGCAGCGCGGGCGGGGTGAAGAGCGGGCGCTGAGGTGCGAGAGCGGGGGCAATATCAATAATGGTATCCATAAGAGCGCTACGCTCAGCGCGGGTAGCTACCCGGTTTACGAGCGAGGACGCGTACTCTTTGGCAGCATCTGTATCAAGAGCGGTGGCTTCTGTGTTCAGACGCTGTCGGAAGGTGTGGGTATTCTTGCTCTCCTGAGGGTGGTAAGCGTGGCCCGCCTTGGTGGTTACAAAGTCGCCGTTATCATCACGAGAAAATACCGCCTGGTTCTTGCCAAGGGCCGACTCCACCTTGCGTGCCAGAGCGCTGGCATCTTGCCCGGCCATAGGGCCGCCTTCCCTGGTTAGCGCCTTCAAGATAGCGTCAAGGCTCATCTTAATGGGTGCATTAGCGCCAAAGAGCATTCCTTTGCGCTTCATCAACTCAAAAGTGCGTGCGGCAATCTCCTGCTCCTGTTTTGTCCCCTCAAACGCCAACTGCGTTTCTGTATCCATACTCTCCCGGCTCCCTTATTACAGTTATGCGGCAAATAGCCGTAAAGTTTCCTTACTTGTTCTTTATTCCGCGCTCCTCGCGCAGCAGTTCCACGTAACGGCGTGCTAACGCCTGCACAGTTTGTGGCCGCCCTGAGCGGCGCATCCAGTCAATCAGCCGCTCCATATCGCGCATCGTCAAAGTAACATCGGTTCCTGCCAATACTTTCCCCCTCACAAAAATAGTGTTCGATAGTACCTATTTTACAGGATTGTGTGTAGATTTACAAACGCGGGGCACCAGGGGTTAGTAGCTAATCCCTGCTCAGCGAAGGCTCTCCAGCGCCAGGGCTACAGCGCCCATCATGGTGGAGTCCTCTCCAAGGGAGGCGAGTACTATCTTCACGTCCTGCGCTGAGATCGGCAGGGCGTAAGTACGGGCTAGTTTTGCTATCAAGGGGATCAAGCTGCTACCTTCGCGGGCCACGCGCCCACCTATCACCACCAGGGAGGGGTTGAGGAAAGTAATAAGGTTGCCTACAGTCACCGCCATCATCTCTACTGCTTCGTCCACAAGTTGCTGTAGGCGGGGAGAGCGCTCGGCATTAGAGAGGAGGTCGGCTACGTCCTTGAGATCACTGTCATCTAAAGCTCGCGCTCTGGTGAGCAAGGCAGGGGCACGCAAGTAGGCTTCAAGGTGCCCTGTGCCCCCGCATCGGCAGGGGAGCAGATCGCCGGCTGTGCGCACGGTTGTGTGCCCAATTTCGCCTGCTGTCGTGGTAACGCCGCGCAGGAGCCGTCCGCCGGATACAATGCCGCCGCCGATGCCGGTGCTCCAATGCAGATAAACAAGATCGCACTCAGGGTCTGCATTGCCCGCGCCAAACCACATCTCGCCGAGGGCAGCCAGACGTGCGTCGTTATCAAGCATGGAGGGCACATCAAATCGGGCTTCCAGTTGAGCGGCGATAGGATAGTCTTCCCAGCCCGCGCAATCATGCGCCAGCCTGGCCGTGCCCAGCCCGGCGTCTACAGGGCCGCCGAAGCCAGCTCCTATACGCAACACCTCGCGCGGCTTCACGCCGTTGGTGCCAAGCAGGCGCTGTATTGTTGAGATTAGCCGGGGCATAACCTGCTCAGGGGGCTGGGGCGTGCCTCTATTATCGCTGTGGACTTCGCGGCCTACTACTTTGCCGTGCAGGTCGCAGAGCACCACGCGCTCGCCGTCGCCGCTGATATCTACACCCAGGACATAGCCTTGCCGGGCAAGCACGCCTGACCAATCAAGAGACTGCGCCATGCTGTGTTTGTGCGCGCCTTCGCGTACATGGGTCAACGCCTGGGCTGTTTCTCTGCTTTCGTCCATCATGTACTCCCTGGCCTATGTAGCCGGTCAAGCTTCCTCATACTAGGCGGATATGCTAGCGGGTCAATTGTCACGTAAATAGCCATTTGTTGCTGTTGTGTCGATGACGGAGTATCGGTTTCCGAGCGCAAGCACCTGATCCTCCCAATGCTTGTCCTCTTAGCCGCCGCCTCTCCCGATTGCGTGTTCGCCTTGCTGCTCGCTTCCCTCCCCACTCGAATGGCGTTGGCTCTGTGTTCCATCCTCTCACCGTAGCCTCCAACCACTCGATGATCTCCTCCGGTGTCTGAGGGTGCTGCCCCTCCAGCGCTCGCCTCTTCACTATCCTCTGGAATGACTCTGCCATGTTCAGCCACGACCCTGAGAGGGGGGTGTACAAGGGCAATATCCCGTGTTGGAACATCCATACCAGCAGTTCCGGCGTGTGATGACCTACCAGGTTGTTCATTACCAAGAGCACTCTCAGTGGTGGTAGCTCCTCACACAGCGTTGCCACCGCCCCCAATCCTTCCCTCCAACCCTCCCATAGCTCCCTCCTTGCGTCCGAACTCATCAGTATCATCTCCTCTGTAGGAGGCGGGAGGGCGGCTAGAACCTCGGTCAGCTCGGCTTTCAACCAGCTGTGTAGGACTACGTTGGTGCTGTTCTGCGCCTGCGCCTGCGCCTGCCCCTGCCCTGGCCCTGCTTTCAACCAGCTGTGTAGGACTACGTTGGTGCTGTTGCGTACTCTTTTCACGCGTGCTTGCCCACTTGCCGGGTGGAACAATGTCAGCATCTTGGCTGTACTATTGCGCTGGTATTCGTGTGGTTGGTGGGCTGGCTCTTGCTCTGGCTGCCAACTGGCTCCTGGGTAGGGCATCGTCGTGAAGGGTCCCGCCTCGTCTTGGGTCCATACGGCGATGCCTAGCTTCTCCCCCACCTGGTATGCTTGCTCAATCAACTTTTTTGGGTTCAGTATCCGGATCCACTACTGGCACTCGCTGGCCTTGACGCTTGCGAATAGCGATACCTGTGGGACACCAACTGCGACCCTCCTGCCAACTCCACCCCTCGTCATGCAAGACACACCAAATGGTATATGTGCTGATGTTGGGCAGGCCATTAGGAGCTTGTCTGAGTGCTCGTTGCAGAGTGGTAAGTGACCAGGTAGCTGTCTTGTCCACCTCTCGGTCAGGAGCACGCTGCACTTCGGCTAGGATCAGGCCACGCTCAGTTCTTGTATAGGTAGGTTTTGGACCTCCTCCATGCTCCGGTTGCACAGCGCCTAAGCCTTGCGTATTGAAGCGAGCAACCAGGTGGGCAACAGCGTCGCCCGAACGCCGCCCTGCAAGTTGAGCGGCACTGGAGAAAGAGTGACCATCAGCCACAGCCAGAATGGCCTTAGCACGGGCCACCAGGGCCGAAGGTGCGCTTGTGGCTCGACTGATGCGTTCTAACTGCGTTGTTTCCTCCTGAGTAAGGGGACGAAGTGGGTCTTTCTGCCGACGCGTCATAGAGTACCTCCCAGCAAGCTGCGTGAAACCAACTCTTTTATTTCCGAGAGTATACTCCACCCCTAGCATAATGGCAATCTCCATGACAAGTGACCCACTAGTTATTATCTGGTTTTTGCAGGCAAAATGGCTGTTTTTCAACCAATTTGACCCTAAACGAGAGCCTGAGAGCCGTTTCTCAAGCTTTATCGGCGATGTCGCGGCATAAGCATAGCCAAGATTTCAACATCAAAGCCATGACCACCCCAAGTTTTGTACATTCTCACACGCGAGAATAACTAGCATATCGGCCTACTAGC
>JADMIH010000276.1 GCA_015478675.1 Chloroflexota bacterium
GTGGTGGGGGGGGGGGGGGGGCGCCCCCCCCCCAGCAGGGGTTGGTGTGGGGGTGTTGTTGGGGGGCGGGCGGAAAGCCTTTTCTTCTTCGGGGAAGATTTAGACAAAAAAAAGGGCTCCTTCCCCCCCCCCCCCCCCCCCGGTGCTGTTTGACCCTAAACTCAAAGCCCTTTGCAAGGATCAGGAGTTTTGTGGTAATTGGCTGCTGTTTGGCTGCTGTTGGAGCTGCAGGGTGCAGGATGATGAAGCCATGGCTCAGTGCAGTCTGTCACATTTGCCAATGCAGGGCGGTTGGCGAGGCACAGGCGAGCAGGGCCTGTCAAGGGAGGCAGAACTATGGAGGCGGTCTACATGGCAGTGCCTGCTGGTGCGTCCACACACACCTGCAGCTTGTCTTAGAACTCCAAACTTAGAACTCCAAACCTGCATGCCTTGAGGAGCCCAGCCATGCAGCTGTGCCCGTGCAAGTAGCTTTATGTCTTGTATTTGGCAGGCTGTGAAGCCAAACCACGGCACTTTTAGAGCCAAGACAGAACAAAGTGCATGTACATGTGGTGTTTCTGGGAGCGGTTTTGCAAGCCTGATGCAGGTTCTATAGCATGCTAAAGTGTGTTGATGTCCCCTTTCCCAGGGCTGGCGGGAAAGAGCGCAGCCGCGGCAATAGAGGCAAGGGCGATTCGGGAGATGCGGGATGCAGGATTTCCTCTGATCTCGGACCATGATGCGCGCACCAAGCGCACACCTGAGCAGCGGTTAAAGCAGGCCGTGGCTGCCTGAACACGCATGATCCTGTCAAATGGAATGGTAGGGAATTGTAAATGAGGTAGCCAGCTATTTTTCATGGCCGCCGGTACCGGTGTCACCGGTGGTGTCAAATAGAACATATGAATCCCCCGTGCTTCATGCAGGCCTGCTAGGACATCCTTTCACAAAGAGTATGATATGTCTGCTACTTTCCAAGTGCTCTTTACTGTATTTGAAAGGTAAGCAAGGAAAACAGGAAAAGGGCGACAGAGGAACACGCAATCCTGAAGTACTCCCGCTCTTTGCATTGTCACCCAAAGCGTAGTCTGCTGAGTGACTGGCAATCAGCCAGAAGTTTATATCTTATGCCACAGGCAATGTAAAGGTTCCTGTGAGAATCTTCAACAATTGCTGAAGATTCAACCCAAAATTCCCTGCATGGCAGAGCGCCACGGATGACTGAAAGCGAGGCGCCATACGTGATGGCTGCAAACGATGCTGGGACGACCTGCAAGGCCTGGTGAGGCTGAAGGCATAGCATGCTAAGGTGGAACAACAGGAACTGACATCCTAGAGGCCTGGGCCAAGGTGAAATGGTCTCCTCTGCGGGCGACGGCGCTCCGGCGCTCCGGTCTTGAAATCCACAGGTTGAGGCCCACGCCTGAGCCGCCCGGCCAAAGGATACACACGGTGTGAGCAGCGCAAGCACGGGGCGAGGCCACCCAAGCGAGGCCAGTGTCCCGAGGGTTGAGGGGGCAAGTGCAGGGCCGGCCTCGTCGGGTCCCTCGACCCGAGGTACCGGGTGCTTGAGGCCCCATTTCGCGCTGGCAAATGGTGAAGGCGCAAGGAGCTCGGTCGAGGCGATCTGTGAACCTAGGTCTATAGGGAAAAGCACACAAGATGAGAAGCCGGGTAGTGCCCGGGGTGGCGGCACTAGGCCTCCGGACGCCGAAGAAGCACGGTGTGGGTGCTGCGGCCGGGGGCGACGGACCTTCCTCCTCCTGCTCCTGTGGCTGCTGGCGCTTCCCGGTGCGCGGGTGCCTTGTGATGTCTCAGTGTTGCACCCACGTCGAGTGCGTGCCCGTAGGCAGGAAGGCGTACATGCTGCCTGTGCTCCGTCCTCTATTGGCATGAGTGCTCCCGTGCGGCTGGCTGTGTGGCTGAGAAGGTAGTGGCCTGCTGCTGCGCGCGACTAGACCCCACGGTCGGTCGGGTCAGGAGCAGCCAGCCACATGGCTGTTGGTGGCTCAGACTGGACATTGTGTCTCCATGCGGCCGTCAGGGCTGTGAGGAGTCGGCAGGTAATCGCGAATTGCGCTGTGCTGGTGCTCCGGGTTGCGCTACATGTTGCGAACGTGGCTGATCCTGACGATGCCCAGCCGAGCCTAGTCCTCCCAGGCTGGAGGCTGGCCCACCGGCATCGGCGAGATGCCTCTTGAAGAACAGGGGCTGGCTGAGGACAGCATCGTAGCTGAGCGAGTCTGGCTGGAGGCGGCGATGAGGCTGCAGCGTCTGGTAAGCGTGCACGTACTTCCACGCGTGCCGGTGCGTGCTTATGCCCCTGCTGGAAAGCTGGAGAAGAGCAGGATCTGCCAGCTGCCGAATATGCTGGTGGCGCGCTGAGAGCCACGCTGCGCTCCTGAGTAGCCAGAAGTCATAGAAGGCCTTCCAGACAAGCTCCTCTGGCTCGGTAAGCAATCACGTGCACTGCAGGCACTCGAGTGCGCCGGCTGCCCTAGCGACATGTACGTCGTTCGCGGCGAATTCCTAGGCGATCTGCCCGGACACCTCACCTCCGGCGGCTCTCTAGTGGGCAGTGGCAAGGCCTGCCTGGCCTACATCCAGACGCCGGACGATGACAGGCACCTCGCCCGCTTGCCAAAGCGGTTCTTCATCGACGGCGACACCCGGATCAACATCACGCGGCCGGGGCGGATGCGGCAACCCAGCCAGCCAGCTTCTTCCCAGGCTCAGCAGCGGCAACAGCTGCACGCAGCCTCACCGCCCCTCCGTTCCGGCCCTCTCCCGATTCGCCAGCGCCAATGCCAGCGCTCCACACAGGCCCGCGCGCGCGCGCGGCACAGCCGGCGCAGCCCGCACCTAGCCCGCAGCTGCGGCAGCTCGAGGCCCGTGTACAGGCCAGCCGCGCTCCCGGAGATGATCGCGGAGGCTTGGGTGCCACAGCAGCCAGCAGGCCGCAGCGGCCCGGCGCGTGGTTCCTGCGTGCTCGCGACACACAGTCGGCCGCTCCGATGGACTACACTCCTTCCCGGAGTGCAGAGATCTTTCCAGCGGTGAGCTTGACACAGGCAGACATGGACATCGATACGCAGCCTGCACCGCCCCGCCGCCCCGCAGCGACACCCATGGAATCGGAGACGCCTACAAGCACGCCGTAGCAGCCTGCCACTCGTCGCCGGGTTGCTACCGCGCGCGACACGGCTGCAGCCAGCCCGATAGAGTGTGACAGCCCACAGGAGGAGCTGCCTGTCAGGCCAGCACCGGCAGGAGAAGCCACCGCAGCTCAGCTGCCCGCTCCGTCAGCTCCACCACTAGAGCTCCCCGGTGTTTCCGAGCACGCATATCGAGGATGGCCTGGAGTGGCTGGAGGGCACACCCACTTCTCCCCCAGAGACGGCGTCGCAGCGTTAAGTCAGCTGCATCGCGATGAGCCGCTTGCGCTGCAGTCTGGGGACTCCCTTGCTGC
>JADMIH010000277.1 GCA_015478675.1 Chloroflexota bacterium
TCACCTGCGAGCCGCACGCCTCTGCCTGCGCCCAGAAAAGGCCGGTGTCGCGCTCACCATCCTCGCTGTACTCCTTGTAGCGCCCACTCTCGATGAGGCCGAGGAAGTCCCACCCAAGCTGCGATTTGCTCTGGCTGCTGAAAACGAAGGGGACCACTCGCCCCGGCATCGCCTGGGAGAGAAAGCCCGCCAGCCCCGCGCCCACGCCTGTAGCGTCTACCACCACGCGCCGCGCCTGCCAGAGATTCCGCGCCAGGTCGAGCAGAGCGGCGTAAAGCTGCGGGTGGGGTGTGCCCACCCATAGCCTGCGGTCCACCACCCTGTAGCGCGGCCTCATCACCTGCGGGTCGTCCAACGCCGATAAATCAACCTCTACCACAGTGAGCGCGGTAGCATCTCGGCGGCTGTTGGGGCGAGCGCCGGAGGCAGGCGATACGCCCCCTCCATCCTCCTCTGCCCCCGCAACGTCGAGCAGCATGGCGTAACTGCGCCCAGGGGTGGCCGACCTCTGGCGCGAGTGGTCGCCGCGCATCTGCGCCCGGCGTGCCGGGCCGAATAGCCTCCCCTCGGCGTCTAGCTCCTCAAGGTAATACTCGGTGCGTATAAATGGGTGGTCGCGCCCGAACTGCGCGATGCGCGAGCGCACCTGCTTGCCGTACTCCGGCAGATAATGGGCTACTTCCTCCCAACCTACCTTGAAAACGCGCTTCACGCCGTCTTTGCGCTCCTGCTCGCCAAGATAGGCCATCTGGCGTGCCAGCAGCGTGCGCGAGGTCCACACCGTGCCTGAAAAAACCTGCGTGGCGTGGGACGCTGCGCCCATCGGGTCGAAAACCGCGTCCCACCTGCCGGGCGCGACCTCCTGGGCCTCGTTGCAGGCGAGCATCAGAGTGGCCGTTTCGCCGCGAGCCTGGGCCAACGGCGCTGCCGAGAGGAAAGAGCAGCTTGCCCTCCCCACCCGCACCACATGACCATCGCTCTGCACAGGCTCAAGGAGAGGCACTCGCAGCCTGTCGAGCAGACGCCGACGGGCGATCAACCCCTGCGGGCTGTATGTGGGATTAGCCACCACGATGGAGCCGCCTCGCAGCCTGTAACGGCAGATCAAAAAGGCTTCTAACTGCGCCAGCATCTCATCCTTGCCCGACTGCCGGGCAAAGGCCACTGCGAACTGCCTGCCCTCTCGTCCCTTCACAGAGCGCACAATCGCCGCCGCCACCCGACGCTGGTAGGCGCGCAACTGCCACTGTGGATACGCCACCCGCGAAAAGTCGCCTACATCATCGCTGATCATCTTCAACTGAGCACCAAGCATCCTCTCCACCCCCTTTTCTCCCTGCTCTACTCACTTCACCAGGCGCATCAGCAGCTCAACGAGCATCGCGCCTATCACCAGCCAGAGGAGGGTGTTCACCCGGCCTTTTACCTCGCTCACATCCTCCTTCAACTCGACAAGCATCTGCCGCGTCATCATCTCGTAAACCGACTTCGGGCGCTCGTCTACAACGCCGCTCCTCTTCTCTACATCGTCCCTGATCCACTCCATCACAACCTCCTATAACTACGAATTACCCACAACTCGTAACTCGTAACTCGTAACTCGTAATTACGAATTCATAATTCCCCCAGCCCCATAGCCCGCAGCACGCGATCCCACTCGGCACGCACCCGCGCCGACACCTCACCTTGCCCTTCCAGCCTTTGCTGGGCGAGCAACGCCCTCGTAGTCGAGTCGCAGATGCGCGCCACCACCGCGCCGAGCTTTGCTATCTCGCCTTCTTCCGCGCCCATTCTCCGCAACCCCTCCATCTCCTCACGCGCCTGCCGTAGCGCCGCCCGCAGCGCCTCAAGCTCGCCCTGCAACGTCTTTACCCCCTGTGCCCTCTCATCCCCTCGTCTCCACCCGGCCATATTCTCCTCCTATCTTCTCTATAGCTCTACATACTCCGCCGTAAACCGAACTGGAACCGCGTCAGCCGCAGCCCAAACTGAAGCCGCAAAATAACGCCTCTATATGTATAATCCCCTTTCGGGTGCGATTTAGGACACTAAAATCGGCCCAATTTGTAAGCAATTTTCGCGGCCGGGTGGGAATCGGGCAATAAGCGCAAAGAGCGCATAACGCTACCTGTCATATTCGCGTTAGATAATGCAAACGCCTGATGCGCCAATACTTAAGGAGGGGAAGATGGCAGGACTGGCTGGTATTCTGTGGATAATTGCGGTGATATTGATAATTCTGTGGCTGCTGGGATTTATATTCAACGTGGTAGGTGGGGTGATCCACATATTGCTGGTTATAGCCGTCATCATAATCATCTACAACCTGATCACGAGCAGGCGCGCGGTCTGATAGCATACGCGCCCAAAGCTAATTGAGCGGCCAACGCCTGTCGTGGAGCGTCATGGCGGCCCTGTTGCTCCTCTACCTGGTAGGGTTTGCGCTGGGTTGGGGAACTTATGCCTCATGGCACCTGCTGCTGGTGGTGGTCGCCATCCTGTTGCTCTACAACGTGCTCTCGAGGCGCGGGAGTTAGCTGCGGCTACAGTAAAACAAAGAAAGGGTCCAACCCTGGGTTGGACCCTTTCTTTATTACTTCTACTTCCAATCTCCTGCCTACGAGGAAGAAGAAAGGAGCATATGCATCAGGGTTTGTGGAAAGCAGAGGCTTTTAACCACAAGCCTTGTTGCGACTACCTGGTGCTGCCGTTCAGCGCGGCTGCGAAGAGGCCAACACAGAGAACCAGCACCAGGCAGCCCAGCACAATGCCGATGATCAACGGCACGAAGGCGGCTAGCTGCGCTTTACCAGGCGCCATTCTCTGCGATGCTTGCATCGAGAGGCCGGCCTGATATAACTGGTACAAGAAAAGCACAATAGAAACCAGAGCGCCAATGATAGGCACAATAGAGATGATCGTGGAGACGATGCGTAGCGGTGTATAACTGAGCGACAGCAGATACGCATGGGTCATAAAGTTTGTGCCCTGACCGCCAAATATCTTGGCAGAGAGGTAGAGCACCAGCGCACCGAGGAAGAAGAAGACGAAGGTGAAGAACAACCCGAGGACCGCACCACCGGCGCCCACCCCCCCCGCGAAGATAGTTGGGTCAAAGGTAGAACCGCTACTCGACAGTTGGCTTCTGAGCGGCGCTAACATGGCCGCGCTAGCGCCCGCGAAGAGCAAGCTAATTATGAACGAAACGATTGCCACAGCAGCCACGCCTATGAGCGTGCTGGTCCAATTAGCTTGCGGGATCTCTGCCTCATAATTTGCAGCGCTCGGCTTGGTTACTACGGTAATATACTTCTGTAGCAGGTTCTGGAGAGAAGCCTGATTCACTCCACCCATACTAGGAATATTCATTCCGCCCATGCCCCCGCCCGGCGGTGGTGGAGGGGGAGGGGTATAGCCTCCACCAGGTGGGGG